>JBLHLN010000083.1:0-8625 GCA_047620565.1 Woeseiaceae bacterium | reverse complement strand
CTGTTGCGGCACAACGCCGGAACACATACGGGCACTGGGCCAGGTCATTGAGGGGAAAAAACCAAGAGTCATTCCGCAGCTGCCGGTCCGTTGTCGTCTTTCTGGTCTCGAACCTTTCAATATCGGACCTGATGATCTTTTCGTCAATGTCGGCGAGCGAAGCAATGTCACCGGCTCCGCAGTATTTCGCAAGTTGATTGAAGCCGACAACTACGCCGATGCCGTAAATGTTGCCAGGCAACAGGTTGAAAACGGTGCACAAATCGTCGATGTCAACATGGACGAAGGAATGCTCGATTCAGAGAAAGCGATGGTCACTTATCTGAACCTGATTGCATCAGAACCGGACGTTGCGCGCGTACCGGTCATGATTGATTCATCAAAGTGGTCGGTGATCGAAGCAGGCTTGCGTTGCGTTCAGGGCAAGGCAATTGTCAATTCGATCAGCATGAAAGAAGGCGAGGAACAATTTATAGAACAGGCGCGCCTGGTGCGCGACTATGGGGCTGCTGTGATCGTTATGGCGTTCGACGAGAAGGGGCAGGCCGACACGGTTGAACGCAAAGTTGAAATATGCAAACGGTCATATGAAATTCTGACGAAGACTGTTGGCTTCGATCCTGCCGACATTATTTTCGATCCGAATATATTCGCGATCGCGACAGGAATCGAAGAACATAATAGCTACGGCAGAGACTTTATTGAGGGAACGAGGCAAATAAAGGAATCACTGCCGCACGCGCTGATCAGCGGCGGCGTTAGCAATGTGTCCTTTTCGTTTCGCGGCAACAACATGGTTCGCGAGGCGATTCACTCTGTATTCCTTTATCACGCCATCCAGGCCGGTATGGATATGGGTATTGTCAATGCCGGGCAACTGGCTATTTATGCGGACCTGCCGGACAACCTCAAGAACGCAGTCGAAGATGTCGTGTTGAATCGTCGCGACGACGCTACCGAGCGCCTGCTTGATGTAGCCGAGGAATTTAAAGGTAAAAGTGGCGGACAAAAAGGCAGGGAAAAAGACCTTCGCTGGAGGGACAAGTCCGTAGGGTCCCGGCTGGAGCACGCCCTGGTCAACGGTATCGATCAATTTGTTGTCGAGGACACTGAGGAGGCTCGACTCGCGGCAACGCGACCACTTGATGTCATTGAAGGCCCGCTGATGGCGGGCATGAACGTCGTCGGCGATTTGTTCGGCGCCGGCCAGATGTTTCTGCCGCAAGTCGTCAAATCAGCGCGAGTCATGAAAAAAGCAGTCGGTCACCTGGTGCCGTTCATAGAAGAAGAGAAAGGTGGCGTGATTGAAACAAACGGCAGGATAGTCATGGCGACGGTCAAGGGCGATGTGCATGACATAGGAAAAAATATTGTCGGCGTCGTACTCCAGTGCAACAACTTCGAAGTAATCGATTTGGGCGTGATGGTCTCCTGCGAAAAAATTCTTGAAACAGCAAAGCGCGAAAATGCGCATTTCGTTGGCCTGTCAGGCCTCATCACGCCGTCTCTGGATGAGATGGTGCACGTCGCCAGTGAAATGGAGCGACTTGGCTTCGATTTACCGTTGTTAATCGGCGGCGCGACGACATCACCCGCGCATACTGCGGTAAAAATTGAACCCCATTATGAGGGACCGGTTATCTACGTCAAGGACGCTTCCCGGTCGGTTGGCGTCGCCCAGGCGCTGGTGGAGGCGGACACACGCGAGCGACTGGTGCGAAAGACGCGCGATGAGAATGCGAAACGCCGCGAGCGCCATGCAGGTAAGTCGCGACTTGCGCCGCAGCTATCGCTGCAACAAGCGCGGGAGAACAAACACGTCATCGACTGGAATTCTGATGTTCCGGCAAAACCGTCGTTCACCGGGCAAAAAATTCTGCAAGACATCGATCTCGCCGAACTTAAGAAGTACATAGACTGGATGCCGTTTTTTAACGCATGGGAGTTTCACGGAAAATATCCGGACATTCTCAGTGACAAAGTTGTCGGCGAGGCAGCAAGCACTTTGTTCGCCGACGCATCGATAATGCTCGACAAGATCATTGACGAAAAGTGGTTGCAGGCGCGGGCGGTTTTCGGCTTCTATCCTGCGAACGCCACTGACAATGACGATCTGAAAATATATACCGACGATGATCGCGAGACCGAGTTGCTGCGGCTTTGTCATCTGCGCCAGCAACGCAGCAAGCCTCAGGGGCAATCGCACTATTGTCTGGCAGACTTTGTTGCTCCGGAAGAAACGGGTGTCGAGGACTACATCGGGGCGTTTGCAGTAACCGCTGGCGTCGGCATAGATGAGCACGTGGCCCGGTTCGAGGCAGATCATGACGATTACAGCAGTATCTTGCTTAAGGCACTTGCCGATCGGCTGGCAGAGGCGTCGACAGAGTACCTGCACAAGCGGGTAAGAAAAGAGTTTTGGGGCTATGACAACAGCGAAAAACTGACGAACAACGAATTAATTTCGGAAGCTTATCGCGGCATTCGACCGGCTCCGGGCTATCCCGCCTGTCCGGATCACACCGAGAAAGGCAAATTGTGGCAGTTGCTGGGCGTGGAATCTGCGATCGGCTTGCAGCTTACCGAGTCCTACGCAATGTTCCCAACGGCTGCAGTAAGCGGTTTCTTCTTTTCGCACCCTGATTGTCGCTACTTCTCGGTTGGCAAGATTTCGCGAGACCAGATAGAATCGTTCGCTGAGCGAAAGGGAATGAGCGTGGTCGAGGCGGAAAAATGGCTCGCACCCAATCTGGGGTACGATCCTGCCGAGGCAAGCGCGGCATAGGCAGATTCTGGCATTTGATTCCCGCAGCATAGAAGTTTGAAATTTATCTGCGAGACCTGAATCACGGTAGCGTAGTTTGCTGAACAACAGCATTGCAGGCATTGGATCTGACGCACGTTTGTATACTGGCGTGCGGGTCTGGCCCGTTTGCCGTGTTGTTCTTAATTTATAGTCACGTAGAATCTGTCGCCAATGAATAAATTTCTGTATTTCCTGACGATATTGTTGCTCGCTGCGCCGGTGTCCAAAACGCTGGCCGAACCCGGCGACTGGTACATAGCGCCGCAGATTGTATTTACTGATGACGATGGTAAACGGCTTCTCGATGATCAAATCGGTGGTGGGCAAGTTGCCGGTGGCTACGAAATCAACGACGTATTTCTTGTCGAGGGCCACATCGGTTATTCCGATCTGGATGGCTATCTTGGCATCGGCCAGGAACATCTCGACATTAGTGTCAATGTGCTGAGTAAGCTAAATCCCGACGGAAGGTTTTCGCCTTTCATTTTGGCAGGTGCGGGATACCTTGGCACAGAAACGTCGACGGGCAGTGAAGAGAATCGCCCCAGTGCCACTGTCGGTGTTGGCTTTCTTTGGGGATTCAATAACAGCCCGTTCTCGATCAGGGGCGAATACCGGGCGCGATTTGCAATCGAAAGTGGTTACAATTTCACTGATCGAATCTCAAGTCTCGGCGTGCAGTACTCATTCGGTCGAAAATCACCGGAACGCATTGTTGATACTGACAACGACGGCGTACCCGATTACGCAGATCAATGTCTGAATTCGGAACCTGGCGTTCAGGTCGATAGCGTTGGTTGTGAAATATTTGTCGATACTGACGGCGATGGCGTCATGGATCGCAAAGACCTGTGTCCGGATACGCCTGCAGGGATGCCGGTTGATGAATATGGCTGCCTGAGCGACAACGATCAGGATGGTGTCACTGACGACATAGACGAATGCCCGAATACTGTTGCCGGCGCGACCGTTAATCCGAATGGCTGTGAACGTGATGATGACAACGACGGAGTCGTTAATCATCGCGACAATTGTCCGGATTCGCGACCTGGCGTGCGTGTTGACGTCTACGGCTGCGAAATCGTGGACATCATTGAATTGCGTGGCGTCAATTTCGCAACCAATTCGGACCGCTTGTTAGCAGGCGCCGAACAGGTCATTGACGACGCGATCGCATGGCTGCTGCAACATCCGGGTCTGATTGTCGAGGTTGCTGGCCACACGGACAGCGACGGAAATGACATCTTGAATCTCGGCTTGTCTGAACGACGCGCCAATACCGTTCGCGACTACATGATCAACAACGGCGTAAGCGCGGACAATCTGACGGCGCAGGGTTTTGGGGAGTCGGAGCCAGTGTCTGTCAACGATACGCCTGAGGGCAAAGCTGAAAACAGGCGCGTTGAACTACGTATTCTGAATCGCTAGGAATTTCAGCTCGCATCTGATTCGAAAAAGCAGATCCCACCGCACGACCCGGTCGATCGCAGTGGTGCTTTGGTGAATGCGGATCGTTCGCAATCGTGAACGGGGCAGAAATGGTTTATCCTGATAGTAAGAACGTAGCCAGGCGGAGCATCCAACCATGAAAACCGTTGAAGATATTCTCAATTCGAAAGGTCGCGATGTCTGGTCTGTCAGATCGGAAGACACCGTGTTCGATGCCGTCAAGCTCATGGCTGACAAAAGCATCGGTGGATTGCTTGTCATGGATGACGACATGCTGGTCGGCATCCTTACCGAACGGGACTATGCACGAAAGGTTGTTCTTGAGGGTGAGTCGTCCAAAGATCTGCTGGTCAGCGCGGTCATGACCAGGAAAGTGTTGTGCGTGTCACCGCAGCGCACACTCGATGAATGTATGGCACTGATGACCGACAAACGTGCCAGGCATTTGCCGGTTCTGGATCACAAACAAGTCGTTGGCGTTATATCAATTGGCGACCTCGTAAAAGCCGTTATCGTCGAGCAGAAAATTATGATCGATCAGCTGCAGCACTATATTTCCGGATGACTAAAGGGGCTGCCGCTGCGATATTCGTGCGGCCGGATTATTTTCCTCTTAAGCTGCTATTATTCGCTCTCACAGTCGAGTCCGGGGTGAATTAAATTGTTTAAGAAACAATACCTTACAGCGCTTATCTCTTTCTTTGTGTTGCTTGTAGGCTGCGAAAAACCGGATGTTGCTGCGCCACTCCCGGAAATAACCGCGACGGAAAAAGAGGCGCTGAGCGCACTGGACCAGGGCCTCAACCTCATCGATCAGAACGGCATTGAGCAGCATCTGCGTTTCCTGGCAGACGACGTGCGTATGGGGCGCATGACTGGCAGCGCTGAATACGACGAATCCGCAGCATACGTTGCCGAGCACTTTGCGCAGATCGGACTGCAGCAAGGTGGCGACGATGGTTGGTACCAGGAGGTACCAATGCTCGCGCGACGCATCGATCCTGATTCTGCAACCGTTGTTTTCCATCAGGACGGCGAGGAAAAATCGCAGCAATGGAAAGACGATTTCGTCATGGGCGGCGACACCGTCAGGGACGAAACCACGATTACTGCGGAAGTCGTATTTGTGGGTTTTGGCATTCACGCGCCCGATTTGAATTATTCGGACTATGACGGCATCGATGTAGAGGGAAAAATCATCGCCGCATTCAGCGGAGCGCCGGATACATTTCCGCACAATGAACGCGCCTTTTATTCATCCGGTCTGACAAAGTCGCAGGAAGCTGTCAATCGAGGGGCAGTTGGCTCTCTATCGCTTCGCTCAAGGACCACACAGAAACGCCGGCCGTGGAAACGCGTATCTGAAAATGCAGGAGTGCGTCCCGGTATGTCATGGGTAAACCTTTCCGGCGAAGCAGCCAACTATTTCCCTGAATTGCAGGGCGGTGCAATGCTAAATGAGCCGCCGGCGGAGCAGCTTTTTAGCCGTTCACCTATCAGTTTCGAAGAAGCGCTGGACGCTGCCGATGCGGGTACACCGCTTTCTACCCCGCTGGGCACTGAGGTCACGCTTGCGCGAAAGACCGCCCACGAATCCATTACCAGCCCGAATGTCATAGGCATCCTAAGGGGTAGCGATCCGCTACTAGCTAACGAATACGTTGTATTTACCGCACACCTGGATCACGTGGGAACCGGCGTGGCGGTCGACGACGACACTATTTATAACGGCATGTATGACAATGCGATGGGTACTGCGCTGTTAATCGAAACTGCGCGTGCGTTTGCGGCTATGCGGGAAAAACCAAAACGGTCCATCATGTTTATTGCGCTGACCGGAGAAGAACGTGGCCTGGTCGGCTCCGATTATTTTGCCCACTATCCGACCGTATCAAGTGACTCAATTGTTGCCAACGTAAATCTTGATATGCCGCTCTTCCTTTATCCGCTCGCGGATGTTATCGCGTTTGGCGCAGAGCATTCGTCGTTGCAGGGAATTATTGCCGGCGCCGTCGCAGATGAAGACTTCGTGCTGGCACCTGATCCGATTCCGGAGGAGGTTCTGTTCATTCGCAGCGATCAGTACTCATTTGTAAAACAAGGTGTTCCTTCTGTTTTCCTGGTGCCTGGATTTACCTCGACAGATTCTGAGATCGACGGTGGCGCCTTATTCAACGATCATTTGCAAACGCATTACCATCAACCCAGCGATGACCTGAGCCGACCTATTGATTGGGAGTCGGCGCTGCGCTTTGCCAGGGCAAATGTCCGCATAGGACATGCCGTGGCGGAAGAAGACGAGCGGCCGACCTGGAACGAAGGCGACTTTTTCGGTGATAAATTCGCGAATTAGGAACATCCCAGATTCCCCGAACACCAGATCATTCCTGAGACTCGGAAAAAGGCCTGCCCGGAGCAGGCCTTTTTTTGTCAGCCGCAAGTTCAAGTTCTTGCAGCAGCAAAATTTGTCCAATTGCTTGAAAACGCAGAAGTTGTGACGCCAATCTGCGACTGGGGTGACCAAGACTGTCAGATTTGCCCCAGGATATGCCGTGATTTGCCCGAAAATCGCGAGCAAATGTAACACGGCTTTTAATTAATTATTAAAAATCCAGTAGTTACATGAAAAACTCGTTAATTGGCACGGGATTCGCTTTATTTAACGGTGAAAGGCGAATTTTCAGTGACCAGGTTATGAAGATGGGAAAGGTACAGCAAGCTTTTACGCTGATTGAATTGATGATCGTGGTTGCCATTATTGGCATTCTCGCTGCGATTGCGATTCCTGCGTACCTTGATTATGCGGTTCGTGCTCAGGTTGGTGTCGGCATCAATCTCGCATCCGGCGCCAAAGCTGCGGTTACCGAGTACTATCAGGATCAGGGCGGCTGGCCCGCCGACAACCTGGAAGCAGGTCTTGACGTGCCCGGGTCGATCAGAGGTAAGTACGTGACGCAGGTGACAGTTACGGGTGCCGGGCTGATTGAGGTTACTTTTGGCAATGACGTCAACCTTAAGATTCTCAATGCTGTATTAACCATGACTCCGGCGGACAATCTTGGCAGTGTTGCATGGACCTGCACCGGCGACGCTACACTGGTTCCGAAGTGGCTGCCTTCAGTCTGTCGGTAGTTTCTCTCTGCATTAATATGCGCAGACTGCGCAATCGTCCCTTTTGGTCAGGCGTATTCTTCGCCACTCACCAGCCATACCGTCGTACAGTGTGAGTATGCGCTGATCGTCGTCAATACCGATCAGGCTTTTCAGCGCCGCCGCCGCCATCAAAGTACCAATCACTCCCGGCACCGGCGAGAAGACGCCATTGCCGGCGCAATTGTCGAGCGACTCGTCAGCCTCTTTGTAAAGGCATCTGTAACAGGGAGATATGTCGTAGTCAGGTCCGAAAATAGCCAGTTGACCTTCGAATCGTATTGCCGAACCTGATACCAGCACACGTCCATGCGAGACACAGGCATCGTTAACCTGGAAGCGAGTCGAAAAATTATCAGAGCCGTCAAGGACGATATCCGCCAGCCTGACAGCCTCCGACAATGCGTGGTCACTGAGTCGATCCGGTATTTCCGTCAGTTGAATATCCGGATTCATGCTGGACAGCCGCGTTGCGGCACAACTTACCTTCAACTGCCCAACATCTGCCGGGCCATACAGGGTCTGACGACCGAGATTGGATTCGTCGACGGTGTCGAAATCGCAGAGCAACAGTTGTCCGATGCCGCTACTCACCAGGTAGCTGGCGGCGGCGCAGCCGATACCGCCAACGCCAATTAGCAGGGCCGTCGCGGATTCGATGCGTGCCTGACCGGCAGCGCCAATTTGCGGTAGTGCAAGGTGGCGGGCCGACCGGTCATTTTTCGCGTCACTGCCAGTCATCGATTAATCGTCGACGCGAACTTCCACTATCGTGACGGCGTCCAGTGGAACATCCTGGTGGCCAGCCTTGTTCCCGGTTGGAAGCGCAGCGATAGAATCTACAATGTCCATGCCGTCACTGACGCGGCCAAAAACGGCGTAACCGAAATCGCGGTCGCCGTGATCGAGAAATGCATTGTCGCTAAGGTTGATGAAAAACTGTGATGTTGCACTGTCGACTTCGCCAGTTCGCGCCATCGCAAGCGTGCCGCGTATATTTTTTTCGCCGTTATCCGCTTCGTTCTTAATAGCTTCGCGGGTCTCTTTGCGAGACAGGTCTTCCGCCATGCCGCCACCCTGGATCATGAAGTTCGAAATGACCCGGTGAAAGACCGTCTCTGCAAAAAAACCATCCTTTGCGTATTGGCGGAAATTCTCGCTGGATACAGGTGCAGATTCTTCGAAAAGTTCGACGATGATATCGCCGTGACTGGTGACAA
>JBLHLN010000082.1:0-8631 GCA_047620565.1 Woeseiaceae bacterium | reverse complement strand
CGAAAACTTTGATTACGTCGAAATCATGAGGAACTACCATTTGGATGAGTTATCGACGATAGAGGCTAATAAGCCTCCGCCGCCGTATCAGGATGAATTACACAGCGTTTATTTCCGAAACATCATGACAGATAGGTGGCACTTTACTCACGACTTCATTACGCGAATATTAGGATTATTGATAAAGATCGACGAAATCGAACGGCTTCTTGCGAAAAATCTCTCAGAGTTTGACAAGAGCGAACTCGACTGAGGGGACCAACGTCCGCTATACCCCCGAAAGCAGCCGCTGGCATCGAGTGGCGAGTGTCCGCTTTACCCCAATACCGGACACTCAGATGCTAGAATTTAATTTGTTTTGAGCGGCTGCTTTTGACCGAAAGCGGACGTCAACCAAGCGACCAATAAGTCGCTAACTAACTCCTAAGAACTAGAAAATCACCACAAATCAGGTCATTCTTGAGCGTCTGGGTCAGGAATCGGTCTCGATCCAAGCCGGGGGTGCCATGTCGTTCGTCCAAGAACTTAAGCGCCGCAATGTCTTCAGGGTGGCGATGGCCTATGCCATCGTTGCCTGGCTGTTGATCGAGGTCTCGGCTACCACCTTCCCAATGCTCAGGCTGCCCGAGTGGGCCGCCACCTTTGTCACTGTATTGCTCTTTATCGGTTTTCCTGTTGCGCTGATCTTCGCCTGGGCCTTTGAACTGACCCCCGAGGGCCTGAAGAAAGAGAAGAATGTAGACCGAAGTCAGTCCATCACTCCTGTCACTGGCCGCCGATTGGATTTCATTATTATCGGCGTTCTCGTTGTTGCACTGGCCGTGTTTTCAATCGAAAGATTTGTCTTGCTGCCAGACAGGACACCGGCTATCGAAGCTGCCAGGGAAATCGTCGCCACCAATGTTCAGCAGTCAATCGCAGTTCTACCCTTCGTCAATATGTCGTCGGACCCGGAACAGGAATATTTTTCGGATGGGCTGTCGGAAGAACTTCTGAACTTGCTCGCAAAGATTCCCAACCTGAAAGTTATTGGTCGGACATCGTCATTTGCTTTCAAGGGAAAGAATGAGGACCTGCGGATAATCGGGGAAGCACTCGGCGTAGAGACAGTGCTTGAAGGCTCGGTCCGCAAGTCGGGTGATCAAATACGCATAACCGCGCAGCTGATTGATGTCTCAGACGGCGCGCATATCTGGTCCGAAACCTATGATCGGAAATTGACCGACATATTTTCGATTCAGGACGATGTTGCGGCTGCCATTATCGATGCATTGCAAATACATGTTGGCGTGAATCCGACTCGTGGGCGCCCCACCGAGAATACTGAGGCCTATGCACTGTTCTTGAAAGCCAGCGCTTCGTCATCCAGTGCTGGACTCGACGATGTGGCCGAGGAGGTATTGCTGAGAGCTATCGAACTTGATCCCAATTTTGCAGAGGCCTATGAGTTGCTGGCCCGCACACATTGGAATAATTTGGAACAGCAGCAAGCTCTAGATGCAGCGGCCAAGGCACTGGCCATCGACCCGGACCTGGTGCTGGCGCAAGCGGTGTACCATCATGCCAATATCGGTTCGCACCTGGCCGCAGTAGAGGCATTTGAACAGGCCTTGCGCAAGCAACCGGACGATCTTCTATTGCTGCAGTCTTTGGTCTGGAACTACATGCAGGCCGGGTATTTCCGCGAGGCCGTTAACATGGCCCACCGAATGGTTGAGGTTGATCCGTTGTCAGCGTTTGCAAATGGCAATTTGGGGGGCGCGTTGTTTGTTGCCGGGCACACCAACGAAGCCGAAGCAGCGTGGGAAGTCTGGATCCAGTTATCGGGTAACGATTCATCCTGGTTTAAAGGCGAGCAAAGTTTGTTGGCCAAGCAAGATGAGCAAGCCATTGCTCACTTCGAGGCTCATTTGCAGCAAAACAGTAACCGCGACACCAGCTGGGTAAGGAAACTGGTCACCAACGCCCGTGATCCGGCGACCGGCCAGGCGTACCTGGACCGCCGCATTCCGGAAATCATCGCTGCCATGCCTGAAGACGCCACTTTAGACGATGAAGATCCACAAAGGATTCTGCACAAGTGGTACCTGTATTTTGGATTCCTTGACCGGTATTTCGAGCTTTTACTAGAGAATGACCCCAACGATTCACGGTGGGCCGAGTCGGATTATTATCTATTTGACGGTGTTTCTGATACGCGGCGGACAGGCTTTACTGCTCATCCAAAGTTTCTTGAGGTCGCCGAGACCATGGGCATCATCAAGATATGGGAGAAACGCGGACCACCGGATTTCTGCAACAAAGTGGGAGACGAATGGGTTTGCGAATAAGACGAGAAAAAGTGAAGTTGACGTATTAGCTCCCCGCTCACGTACAATTGTTTGCCCGTTCGTCCAGATTAGAGTGTCCGCTTTTGGCCGAAAGCAGCCACTGGTTTCCCTCGAAAATGGGAGTGGCGAGTGTCCGCTATTCCCCAATACCAGCCACTCAGATGCTAAAATCTAGATTGAAATGAGAGGCTGCTTTTGACCCAAAGCGGACCTTGCGGTCTCAATTGTCTGAGTTAACCCAATTCCACTCTTTTCGAGCAAGGTCAGAGGCTGACAATTCATAACATGTCTGCAAACGGCAATAAGGTGAGCTTGCACAACTTCTTAGTGCTTGTTTATTTGTTGCTGTTCACCAGTCTTGCATCGAGCCAGGTCGATTCAAGGACCGGGCAGGCAATTCAATTGATACGGCAATATTTGTCGGATAGTGGTGCACCTGGCGTTTCTATCACCATTGCGCAGGATGGGGAGATTGTCCTATCTGAGGGTTTCGGCTTCAGTGATTTGGAGAACATGGTGCCAGTAAAGCCTTCTGAAACCAGATTTCGAGTTGCCAGTATAGCGAAGCCCATGACCCTGATGGCAATTGGACGGCTTGCGGAAGAGGGAAAGATCGATTTCGACGTGCCAGTGAGCCATTACCTTCCAGAACTATCGAGAACTGAGCAGCCAATCACCATACGGCAACTCGCAGGCCACTTGGGCGGAATACGACATTATGAGGGCGACGAGTTCTGGAGCACCAGGCAATTTGCATCAGTCCGAGATGGCCTCGCCATCTTTTTAGACAATCCCACAGAACATGAACCAGGCACACAATTCCTTTATTCAAGCTACGGATTTAACGTCTTAGGTGCCGTGGTAGAGGCAATGAGTGACGATGAGTTTGTCAGCGTCATGACGGATTTAGTCTTTCAGCATATCGGCATGACGCGGACTGTGGCTGACGACCCGTCAGCGATAGTTGTGGGACGTGCCCGACCTTACTCAGCGGAAGACGGGGTTCTGTTGAATTCGCCGTCTGTTAACAACACGTACAAATGGCCATCCGGCGGCTTCTTATCCACGACAGAGGATCTAGTAAGGTTCGGTGTCGCTCATTTGCAGGGAGAGGCTCTCTCCGACTCAATACTGGACTTATTTTGGACGCCGCAGCAGACGCTGGATGGACGAAGAACGCTTTCCTATAACCATTCCTATGACCCCGAAGAGATGGAATATGGGATGGGGTGGATGATCCGCAAAGACAATAGGGGTCGAACTGTGATCGGTCATCGGGGTCATGCTGTTGGTGGTAGTACAGAATTTGGAATCTACGTTGAATCCGGTCTTGTCTATGCAATATCGACAAACATGGATCCAGTTTCCGATGCATTTCGATCGACCGCCTACGATGTAGCAGATATATTTCTGTCCAACTGAGCAAAGCAATGTCTGCTTCTGGCCGAATGCAGCCACTGGCATCCGCCGATACTCCGAGTGGCGAGTGACCGCTTTACCCCAATACCAGCCACTCAGATGGTAGTATTTCTCACGTACTGAGCGGCTGCTTTTGACCCAAAGCGGACCTACAGAGTTTTCGTCGATGCGCCGACCTTGATGCAATATTTGCGGTTCAAATATGAAAAGTAACAGCAAGAAACAGTTTTTTGAGGCTATTGGGCTGGTTGCGATTGTCGGTTCCCTAATTTTCGTTGGATTCCAACTTCGGCAGGATCGAGTCATAGCTCAAGCCGAGCTGTCATCTGGTTCTTTTGAAGTCCTAAGTTTAATTCAGGAAGATCTGTCAAATCACGATTTAGCTCGCGTATTCGCGAAAATGCTGGAACAACCTGAAGACCTGACTTTTGTCGAAAAACTACAACTCGACAACCTATTCAGGCGCGTTACGGGAGCGTACACGCGGGATTGCTATTTGATGGGTAGGGGCATATTGGTGGAATGTGAGCATATCATCCGGGATACAGCTTGGATTTTTTTTGGGAATAAATATGGCCAGTCGTGGTATCAGCTTAACGGACTGAAAGGCGATGAGGACAACGAATTATTTCCTGTCCCTGATTGGATCGAGGCTGAGATCGAAAGCTACGAACCCGATAGCTATCGTCTAAGAGTTTTGGGTACAAACACAGCGAATTAGCGACCGCTTTTGGCCGAAAGCAGCCCCTGGCGTTGAGTGGCGAGTGACCGCTATACCCCCGAAAGCAGCCGCTCAGTTCGACCTAACTTCCAGCCATCTGAGCGGCCGCTATTGGGAAAAGCGGACATAACGCTACGGATTTCGTAGCAGTCCGAAAACTCATAATTTGTGCCTGGTCTAAGAGTCCGCATTCCACCCCAATGCGGATATTGGGCTAGAATCTCTCAAAAGGCCGCGAATGACCCGAAGCGGATCTGCCGTTTACAACCACTACCTTACCCTCCAAGCTACATTGAGGCGCTTCAACGAATGAACAACGATAAATTATCGCGATGGGCAGCCATTGCGGAGATGATCGCCGCGACGGGAGTTATTTTGTCGCTGATTTTTGTCGGTATGCAGATAAATGATGAGAGTCGTGAAACCAGAGCGGCAACGCTTCAGGCAACTAACGATTCAGAAATGTTCATGCAATCTCAATTATTGCGCTACGCCGAAGTTTGGGAAAAGATTTTGTCCGGCGCACCTCTTGAGGATGGAACAGAGGAACGAAGGGGTATCGTCCTCTACAATTTGGTGATGACGGAGTATGAGAATCGCTACGCCCAATTCGAAGCCGGATATTTTGATCCCGTGCTATGGGAATCCCGTCGAGTGGGTCTTGCCAGATTCGCGTCCGTACCGTTTTATGAGATTTGGAGCGAATCTATAGGGGCCTCCGACCACTCTCCGAGTTTCCTGGAAATCATCGAAGACATGAGAAGGTCTCAACCGTAAAGATCCGCTCCTGGCCGAAAGCAGGCTCTCACCGAAACCTCAGAATCGCTCTGGCGAAAATGCGACCGAATCGATATGAGTCGCTTGCTCCTGAACGATTTCCGCGATGAGCCTGCCGGTTCCGGCGGCAAGGCTGACGCCAAGCATGTTGTGGCCCGTGGCAAGAAAGGCGTTGTCCAATCCTGGAACGTTGCCGATGATTGGCAAGCTGTCCCAGGTCATCGGGCGCCAGCCATACCAGGTGTCTTGTATCTCGTCAGTAAATGGCTCGACAAGATACGGTTCGGCCGACGTTCTCAACTGGTCGATTCTGCGATCCGGAATACTCGTATCGAAACCAATAAATTCCATCATTGAACCCAGGCGATAGCCGTCAGCGAATGGTGTTACGCCAACTTTATGCTCCGGAAACAGCATCGCATGCCGCGGGCAAATATTCGGGCGTTGCATGGTTACTGAGTAGCCTTTGCCAGGCTCCACAGGAATACGGCAGCCAAGGAGTTCTGACAATTTGCTACTCCATGCGCCTGTCGCAAAAACGATTTTGTCGGCTGTAAATTCGCCCTGCGAGGTCCTTAGTGACGATACAACGTGGTTATTTTTCTCAACGCCCTGCAATTTGCAATTCTCAATGAACTGCACACCTTTGTTCTTCAGGTGTTCTGACCAGTTCGCGCAAAGGAGATCGGGTCGAACAAACGCATCATCCTCATAGTGAAAGGCGCCGGCCAGCCCCGAGCGGAATGCAGGATCGAACCCGGGAAGATCCGCACCACTAATGCGCTGTGCCTGGACTCCGAACTCGTCCATCAGAAACTGGTCTGTCTCAGCAAATTCCCGCCAACCAGATTCCGTTTTCAGAACATACATCAGTCCTGAGTCCTGCCATTCGCAGTCGAGAGACAAGTCGCTGACAATTTTCCTGTATTCGACCATCGACGAATCCAGAATGCTCTTCAGGTGTGCTGTGGCTTCGAGCATGTCACGACGATTACAACGTTTCGCGAACTGCCACATCCAGTTCCAAAATGCCGGGCTCAATCGGGGCTTGACCCGAAAAGGTGCGTTCGGTTTGAAAAAAGATTTGATTGCCATACTGACCGCACCGGGTTCGGTCAGGGGCAGTACATGGCTTGGACAGATGTAACCGAGATTCGCGCGCGAGCATGCGCCAGCGATAGTCGACTGATCGATAACGGTTACCGAATACCCGGCTTGCTCCAGGTAATGAGCACACGCGATGCCGATAATCCCTGACCCTGCAACCAGCGCCGTCTCATTCCCCGTAGTCGATTTCATACCCGGTAAGGAATTCTTATGGATCGCCGTAGAATCGCCATTTGCTCTTAAAGTCGGGTGTGAGCGTTTGTCCGGTCAACCTGGCTCGCACCAGCTCTATAGGCAAACGTCCTCCCTGCATGATCGAATCGTGAAATTCGCGATCAGTCATATCACCGGACCCCACGACCTCCTCATACAAGCTACGAATCTGCAAGGCACCAATCATATATGCGATCTGATACAGCGGCGCATCACGGGCTGTTCGCCTGACTTCCGCCTCCGCATTCGCCCGCTCGTGCCCAACCCGGTCTACCAGGAAATCCACCGCTTGTTGAGGGGACCAGTTTCCGAGGTGATAGTTGAGCGAGAAAATAATTCTTGCCGCTCGATGAAGCCGCCAGAAAAGCATGCCGATTTTGTCGGGATCATTTCGCGGAAAGTCGGTTTCCCACAACAGGAATTCCCAGTAGAGAGCCCAACCTTCTCCCCAGAATGGCGTCCGATTCAATCTTCCGCGATGCGTGTTGAATCGATTGGACATGAATCCCTGCATATGGTGACCCGGTACCAACTCATGATGCACGGTGCCGAAATTAAAGTGCGGCGTATTGCCGCGCATGCTCATCATCTTGTCGTCATGCGCCATGCTACTGGTCGGATACGATACCCGCGTGGTTTCGCCGCCAGTAAAAAATGGATTTATAAGTTGCGCCTCCGGCGTTTGCATCTTGAGCCGCCATATTTCCCGTGAAAGACCGGGCATCGTAATGTTGTCGAGATCTTCGATGAAATTTTCCGAATAGTCGGCAATATCGAAAATCCGCCATGGTTTTTCTCCCGGCGGTGGTGCCAGGTTCTTCGTGTGCTCCAGTGCAGCAAGCCAGTCGTCGCCGTAACCCATATCATTCGCGACAATCCGAAACTGGTTCTCTATCCATTCAAACTCACGCTCACCGATCCTTATTAATTCCTCTGCACTGTAGGGAATCATCTCTACCGCAAGATCAGCACGCAATCCCTCTTCGAGGACCGGGTCGCCAATAATTGGTGCCTTTTCTTCCTGACTGATACCGACCAGGTGTTCATTGATTGTCTCGGAGTAGATCTCCAGTGCCGCATCGACCCTGGCGTACGGTTCCGGCACCCAAAAATTAAACATTGGATCGTAACCGTTATAAAATGTGTTCCAGTCGGCAAGAATTTCGCGCAGGTGCTGTACCTGGTTGGCGGCGCGCGAGGCGACCACCGGCGACAAATCCTCCCAACGATCCACATCGCCTGCCGTTATATCAGCGGTTAGTTCGCTGACCTCATTTGCGACCGAGTTGAGCGTCCCTGCGGCAGTGCGAGGATGTACTCGCTTACGGTCATGGCGCTCCTCCTGCAAAAGTCTCAGGCTGTCCGAAAACGGCAGAAGCGACGCCATCTGCTGACCACGTTCTTCTTCAAGGCGCAGAGCTTCCAGGTCGTATTCGATGCGATTGCGTAATGCAATGTAATCCACCTGGCCTTCATGGTTTAAGTTTGCAAACGAGAGCTCTCCTAGTTTCGTTTGCCAGCCCAGGTAAAACTCCGTCAGCCGGGCGATTCGCACCGGTGAGAAACGTACTTCATAGCGTCGCCCAATGGCTGCCTTGTCTTCAAGGTAGCGGACAACCGCCACTCGCAGGTCGCTTTCGCCGCGAGCAAAAGTGACCAGGGATGAAAGCTCCGGAGGATCGTCACCCCAACCTTGCGGCAAAACGATATCGTTGTTCTGTGCGAGGAGGCTGCAAGGAGTAAGGAGTAGCAACAGGCAGGATTTGTTCATGGATAGATCCT
Source organism: Woeseiaceae bacterium (assembly GCA_047620565.1). Classification (GTDB taxonomy): domain Bacteria; phylum Pseudomonadota; class Gammaproteobacteria; order Steroidobacterales; family Woeseiaceae; genus SZUA-117. The sequence continues at coordinate 282 of JBLHLN010000082.1, read as the reverse complement.
TCCGGGGCCGGAGATCAGTGCGTGAATGTAATATATAATATATTCTTTGCAGGAATACTATCACAGCTGCCGGGGCTAACATCCGGCCGTAATTCAAGCGATTCGGTATCGCAGCGCGGGGAATGAGACATGAAAAAATACTTTTGTTTAACGGTCTTGCTGATCGTTTTTGGCAGCACAGCGATTGCACAGGAGAGTGTAGCTGAGGAGGAGGCTGTCAAAGATGAGCCAACAGCGGAATCCGTAACCACCGAACACAGCGTCCGTATCGATGGCAACACC
>JBLHLN010000081.1:0-8670 GCA_047620565.1 Woeseiaceae bacterium | reverse complement strand
GCAGGTAACCGCACGCACTTTCGGCTATTGGCTGGTACAACGCCCCGGTCCGAACAACGCGCTGGGGCGCGTGAAATTCATGTTCCCCAATGACCATGCCGTGTACTTGCATGACACGCCGAGCAAATATCTGTTCGGCAGGGCTGAGCGTGCATTTAGCCACGGCTGCATCCGTGTTGAAAATCCATTCGATTTTGCGGAGGAGTTGCTGGGCAAAGATGGCTGGAGCCAGGAAAAATTTCAGGAAGTTCTCGATAGCCAGGAAACCAGGACAGTAATGCTATCCGATCCACTGCCGGTCTTGCTGCTCTACTGGACTGCGACGGTCAATCGAGATGGAACGGTGGTCTTCTTTAGCGACGTTTACGAACGCGATCGCGTGATCGGCGAGGCACTGGACGAACCGTTCATGCTCGATCTTCCAGCACATTAACAAATTCTGCCGATTCAGCGAGTACTCATGATGCTCATTGCTCCTGCGGAGCTAGCAGGTAAAGACCGTATAAGCACAGCACTAAGCCGACAAAATACCTCGCCGAAAATGGCTGCTTGAATATCAACATAGCGATTGGCGCCAAAAGCACTGTTGCCCCGCCGATAGTGACCAGCGGTGCTACAGATAAGTGCCAGCCACTTCGATACATCAGCAGGAAACCCAGTTCGATGCCAACAATCGCAATGCCGACAATTACGGCCGCCCAGGAAAACTCAGCTATCGACCAATTTGGCGTGCTGACCGGCACGAACTTCGCAGCGATGACAGTGCAAATGAGCGCAGTGAGGTAGAAAGTCACCAGGGCACTTATCGGATTGAGATCATGCGGGATCGACTTCATAGAAACCTGATAGGCCACCACTGACGCGATTGCAATGAATGCGGACGTTGTCTGGGTCACCATGACAGGCACTTTCTTTGCTGGAATTTCATGGACATCACCTATTGTCCACGTACGTAGTTGTCGTACCAGTCCAGGTAACGCTCCCATCGGTCCTTCCTGAAACTTGGTCGTGAGATGCCGTGCGATTCGTCCGGATACACAACTAACTGTGTGTCAATGCCACGTCGCTTTAGTGCCTGATAAAGTTGCTCGGAATTCTGAATTGGCACATTCCAGTCTTCCTTGCCGCCCATTACCAGTGTCGGTGTAACAATCTTGTCGACATTCTCCCATGGCGATATCTTTTCCCAGGCTTCCTTATTTTCCCACGGCAATCCAAGCTCGCCTTCCCAGAAGTATTGATAATGATCGTGACCGTAGTTGGCGATGTAATTCACTTCGCTGGCACCTGATATCGCGCCTTCGAATCGATCCGATTTGGTGATGACATAGTTGGTCAGAATTCCGCCATAAGACCATCCGCCTACGCCCAGCCTTTCCGGGTCGGTGTACCCCTCTTCGATAGCGTAGTCGACTGCCGCCATGACGTCTTCAAAATCGGGCACACCCCAATTCGCGAACAGTGCAGCCGAAAAATCCTGACCGTAGCCACTTGAGCCGCGCGGATTACTAGTCACAACGACGTATCCATTTGCAGCCAATAACTGTGCGTCAGCATTATAGGAAAAATCGTATTGTGACACCGGTCCTCCATGCAGCCTGAGAATCGTCGGATAACGTCGACCAGCCTCGTATCCCGGCGGCAGGAAAATAAATCCCTCTACCTCGGTGCCGTCTTTGCTCGCGAACTGAACATTTCTTACTTCGGCCAGATCCAGTTTGGCGAGTAGCGCTTCATTCGTCCGCGTTAGCTGGCTCAGTTTGTTGGCTGTAAGGTAAAACAGCTCAGCCGGCAAATGGGGGGTACTCATGCGCACGGCGATGTCACCGGACTCATGCTGCGAAAAGCCTCGCACGCTCAATCCTCCGTTAATTGGTCGGTTGATGCCGCCGCTCGATAATTCATACTGCGCCAAATGTTGCTCGCCGCTGTCTTCGAGACCGAAAACAATAGACTGATCATCGGGTGCGAACGCCGGAGTACTCACGTTGCGGTCGAGATCGGCGGTCAGAACTCGCTGATTTCCGCCTGACGCTGCCACGATCGCAAGATGTTTGGTTGCGTACCAAATCAATTCTGGCTCGGTCACGGTCACATAGGCAATTTTTCGGCCGTCATGGCTCCACGCCGGAGCGTAGTCACTGCCTTCATTGGTCGTAATTTTTCTGGCGTCACGGGTTGCAGCATCGCCTGCAGCCGATACGATCCAGATATCCGTGTTGCTGTTGCCGTCCGGCTCGTCTGTGCGATTGCTGACAAATGCGATCTTGCTGCTATCCGGACTCCATGCAGGCTGCGTGTTATCGAAGTCGCCAAATGTCAGTTGCAGCGCCTCTTCCTCACGACCATTCAGGACATAGATATGTTTGCGGCTTCGATCGAGGTAGGGCACGCCATCCCGTTTGAACTGCAGGCGATCAATAACGTATGGCAGGGGTTTCGCCTCTTCGCCGGCCTCCTCTGCCGCATCTTCCGCCAGTTGAGTAGCTGACTTGTCGGTGACAATGAGCAACATCTTTTCGCTGTCAGGGGACCAGGCGAAATCGCCGACCCCCTGATCGACGGCGGAATATTGTTTTGCTTCGCCGCCGCGACGATCGAGCGTCCAGACTTGTGTTTTGGCTTCTTCCGGATCGCCCTTGGCTGCCAGAAAGCCGAGATAGCGACCGTCCGGGCTCCAGCGCGGCTTTGATGCCGAGTAGTCGTCAGCCGTCAGCTGGACGACTGCCCCACCGTCCCTGGCCACCATGAATATCTGCGTCGATGATTCGTCGGCTTCAACATCGGTACTTTCGACGCTATACGCAATCCACTCACGATCCGGGCTGATTTGCGGAGCAGACACTGACTTGAGCGCGAGCAAGTCATCGGTAGTCAAAACACGGTCGCTATCGGCGTTTTGCGCCGCGGTCGGAACGCACCACAAACATACGAGTGCAATGGCCGCCAACGCAGCCGGGCTCTTCAATGACATATTGGTCCCCTGAAATTAGTCTGATTGACAATTTTTTGGTATAGGTCGCAATTCTATACGTTAGGTCGAGAATGGCCATAGGTCGAGAGTAGCCACGCGTCACTAAACAATTCATTAGCGTACTATTCATTAGTTACGCAACATCTCCATTGTCACCTGCCAAATCAACCGGGAGCCAACTCGCCTATGAAAATTTTATCGGTCCTTCTGGCGTTTCTAATACCTGCCACCGCATCTTCTCAGTGGACGAATCAATATCCGAAAGTTGATGGATACGGTCACCACGTTTACCTGGAAGGTTACGAGCTACCGATAATGAACGCCGGGCCGATGGACCCGGCTCCTTCACCGGCAGGCAGCCAACTCGCATTCTCGGCCAGGGGCTGGTTGTGGCTGCTGGATCTGCAATCCGGCAACGCACAGCGAATAACTGATTCTGCTGGCATGGATTCCCGACCGGAATGGTCGCCAGACGGCAGCGACATTGTTTTCATCCGGGACAGTGGCAGCCAGCTGGGCATTGTGTCGATCAACGTCGCGTCAGGGGAGGAACGCATCCTGGTTGATGTCGAGGCAATCAATCTTGATCCGGTTTTCTCGCTCGACGAAAAATTCGTGTATTACAGCTCAGCAGAAAGCGGAGCGCTGGAACTCTGGCGGGTCTCGCTTGATACATTACACAGAGAGCAGGTAACGACTTCCTCGAAACTGCTTGGGCGGCCTCTAAAAAGGCGACCGCTGATTCTTGCCCAGGACAGTTTGCTGCTCTACCTGACCAAGTACGATGGTCGGGATATCATCGAAATTCTCAACACACTGACGCAAACATCCGTGCAACTCCTGGAAGATCGAACGACTGCACAGGCTGATATGTCTCTTTCGCCGGACCGCAGGTTTCTCGCATATACCTGGCCTTACGACGGTGGCCATGAGTTACGACTAATGTCGATCTCTGCTCCCGATACTTCAATTCTTTTGACCCAAAGTCTCGGCATGCCACTGGCGCCCGCCTTCAGCCACGATGGAGAGTGGATCTATTTTGCAGAGGCCAACGATGATGAACGCACTGAACTGAAGCGCATTAGTGCTAATGGTGGACCGGTCGAAACTGTGAATATCAACAATATGGACTGGGGTACAGACACCGGCACACTGTCTATAAAGTCAACCATCAACAGGCGGGCCGCAGCAGTTCGGATGAATGTGCTTGATGCCTCGGGACACCCGGTCATTCCGGAGCGCGGTACCGTGAGGTCAGAGGGACAGAATGGCCGAGTATTCTTCTATTCCGACGGCACCATCGAACTAACCGCGCCTGCCGGGAAGGTTACCGTCTCAGCGGTGCAGGGTTTCGAGACCAGCGAAGTCGTGCAGGAAGCGCTGATCCGCCGCAACGAAACTACCAGCGTCACGCTGGACCTCGATCCGGTATGGGATGCTTCCAAAAATGGTTGGTACTCGGCTGACACTCACTTCCATTTGAATTACGGCGGTACCTATCGCCTGGACCCTGAAGACATAGTGACGGACCTGAAAGGCGAAGGCCTGGATGTGGCATTCCCGCTGCTGGCAAATCTGCACAACCGCTTTCTGCAGGAGGAGCTGTGGGGTTGGTCCTATGATGAGGGACCCATTATTCAGTTTGGCCAGGAAATTCGGCCACACTTTCTCGGTCATGTTATGCAGCTTGGGTCGGACGAGCTGTTCTGGCCATGGATCTGGGGCCCGGGCTACCAGGTTTACGGGGATGACGACCGGACAAACGCTACGGCACTCCGCCACGCAAGAGAACATGGCGGAATTGGCGGATACGTTCATCCTGTGGGTGAAACGAATCCGTTTACGCCGGAATCTGCATCATCAATACCTATTGGTTTTGTGGCCGATGCCGTGCTCGGCGAAATCGATATCCTTGAAGTGGTTTGTTTGTGGTCAGATGAAAAGGGCACTGCCGCGCTTTGGCACAATGTGTTGAACATTGGCATCCCGCTGGCTGCATCGGCTGGCAGTGACGTAATGAACGATTACTACCGCACGATGGCAATCGGTGCGACCCGCGTGTATGTAAATCCCGACGGAAGACTTAGCAGCGACTCATACCTGCGGGCACTTAAAGCGGGCAAGAGTTTCGTTAGCAATGGCCCGATGCTGGAATTTGAAGTGGACGGAAAAGGACCCGGCGAGGCTATCGAAACAAACAGTGATACCGTGAACTGGACTGCGAACGTCCATTCGGCGATGCCCTTCGACAGCGTCGAGATTTATGTGAACGGAACGGTGGTTGAGACATTCGAAGGCAGCTCCGAGGCTGGCAGCAAAAGCTACCAGGGATCGTTACAGGTGCCAGATGGTGGCTGGGTAACAGCGCGTGTACTGGGTGAGAACCCGGGATGGCCGGCTTTGGACAGCTACCTCTATGCGGAGAGCAGTCCTGTCTGGTTTACCGAGATTGGAAGCACCGACCCTTCGGCCGCCAGGCAATCCGCCCAAAACCTGCTGATGGTTCTGGATATTGCCGAGAAGAACCTGAGAGCGGGATACGGCAACGCGCCCATACCGAATTTGCTTGAGCATTTCGAGAAGGCAAGGACGCGGCTGCAGGCGCTGTCAAACTAAGCGGTCTTGTCAAAGGGCGGTGGCAGGAATTATAGGTTCGGGTTTGGATCCCCGTCCTGCGCCGCGGACTCCTGTAGCAAAAGCATGTGCATGGTCGATGCGGCATGACGAAATTCCATCGCTTCCTGGTACGCCGGATCTTCGAACCAGGATTCAACGTGCTCTTTGTCCGGGAACTCCAGCAAGACCATACGACCGTCGTATTCCTTTCCCTCGATGGTTGAAACAGGCTCACCCCGGGTCAGAAATCGACCGCCGTGCTTTTTGACAATCGGTGGTGTGCGATCTGTGTAATTTCGGTATGTCTCTGCATCATGTACTGACATCATTGCGACGACGTATGCGGGCATCATTGACTCCGGTTTTTCTATGTTTGTGTTGCTAAATTTATTCGCTCGACGGCGATGCGTTCTGCGATCTCTTCGGTTGGCAAATTGTGGTCACGGGACTCCCGAAGAATGCCGCCTATCGTATCGAACAGTCCGCCAATATTCTTCAACGCCAGTTCTTTGTCAGGCTTCGAGAAAATTGGCATCCCGGCCCGAATCATGCCACCCGCATTGACGATAAAATCGGGCGCGTACGCGATATTTCGCTGCAAAAGCTGCTGCCCATGTTCCGCTCGCTCCAGTTGATTGTTGGCCAGCCCTGCAATGCCGGCGCAGTTCAGCTGAGGAATCGTTTCATCGTTCAGAACAGCACCCATCGCACATGGCGCAAAGACATCGACCTCCTGCGCATGAATGACCTCAGGCGCAACAGTGCGGATAGCGTATTTTTTCGAGACTGCCGCCAGTGCATGCTCATTGATATCTGCCGCGACAACGTCCACGCCCTGTTCAACCAATTGCGAGATTAGATCGGCGCCGGTTTGACCAACGCCCTGTACAGCCACGCGTAAACCACTAAGGTCATCGTGACCGCGAAGGTAATTTGCAACGGCCCGGACCCCCTGAAAGCCGCCGAGTGCCGTGTAGTGAGCTGCGGAGCCTTCACCAGTAAACTCGCTGGCACGCGCAAAAATGTAGTCGCATTCTTCAGCCATGATATCGGCGTCGTCAGCGTTTACGCCAATGTCAATCGCGGTCCAGTAACTGCCAGCCAGGCGCTGTACATGTCTTGCCATTGCCCGGAGAAGCTGTTCTTTGTTCCCGGCAGATGGGTCTGCAATGATGACGCACTTTCCGCCACCTAGTGGCAATCCGGCCGCCGAGTTTTTCATGGTCATGCCGCGCGATAGCCGCAGGACATCGTTCAACGCATCGTCAACGGACGAATACGGGTACATTCGACAGCCACCTGCCGCCGGCCCGAGAACGGTGTTGTGGATGCCGATAATTCCGCGTAATCCACTCTCTTTGTCAGCAACAAAGATGACCTGTTCGTGATTATCAAAAGAACTGTGCGAGTAAACAGAGGACATAACGGTTTCCGAAAGGTTTGCAGGTCACAAATCGAGGCAGTGATCAGGAAATAGAAACTTCAGTAAGTTGTTCCCTGCCTCCGACTACACCGCGAGCATAGGTGTTGAAGGAAATTGAAGTTCGCATTCGGTCTGACGTATTCCTGGCAACATCATGTTCCAAAAGCGACGGAAACAACATGAGCATTCCCTGGACCGGATCGAATTCTCTGCAAGTCGAGTTGAACTCGTTCAGCTCTTCGAATTTGAAATCCAGGGGAAACATTTCCAGTGTTCGATGAAATCTAATTGGTGGCAGACTTGAATCATCATTTTCATCAAGATACATCACACCGCTTATTACGCTATTCTGATGTTTGTGTTTTGGGTGAAAATCGTTGCGATCTGAATTGTTGACCCAGGATTGAGTGATATAAATTTCATTTTCTTCTTTGATTCGCAGAAGATTCTTCTTGAAATTTAGTACCTGCTCATCGACAAATATCCTGAGGTCAGAAAGCTCTTCGCTATCCAGTATCCTGTCATTTTTTGACATCACGTTGCCGGAGTTGTCGATCATCTCCAATTCGGAAATGTACTTTTTCTCAGCCTCGGTAAACTCATACCTTTGGCCACAGACTACAAGCGGGTATGGAAAAAGTGGGTAGATAGCATTTTTCATTTTTGGCCCTAAAAAAACCTGCAGCGGATTCATTCCGCACGCAATTTTAGCTGAAAGGCAGCCACCGTGTACGGCAGATCACTAAGGTTAGGCTGCAACGGATGTTTTAGGGTCGAACCAGCCGCTCGAGCTCGGCAGTGCCACGGGGCAGATCGCTGGTCAACACTTCCACGCCATTCTTCGTCACCAGCACAACATCCTCGGTGAACACCGAGATGCCAGACTGATGATTGTAATACCACGGCTCCACAGTGAATATCATCCCTGCCTGAAGGGGTACATCAGGCAGTTCGGGTTCGCTTGCCGAGAGCCCGATGTGGTGGCCGAAAAACAGGCCTGCCTGCATAAACTCTTTGTGCGCTTCCGGGATGTGATCCTCCCCTATGGTCTGCAACTGCCGCAGCGTGATACCTGGTCGAATCTCCCTGATGATCGCGTCGGAAACGGCAACTTCCATCTCCAGGACTGTGCGCTGCTCATGCGAAAACCGTCCCGAAACCGGAAACGTACGACCGACGTCGCTCACGTAATAGTCAACCTCACAGCCAACATCGAAGATGACCAGCTCTCCATCCGCCATCGATCGATTGCGTCGATCGTAGTGCGAGGCCAGCACCCTCCACGGCCACAGCGAATTCGGCCCCGACTTTATGATCGTGAATGGGATTCGTTGCGCACCGTTCGCCTTGCAAGCGCCCTCGAAGGTGGACGCCAAATCCCGCTCGGTCACCTGGTCGCGAACTTGCCGCGCCGCCGAGCGGATCGACGACATCGTAGCCGCCAGGCTGCGGCGCATGGTGGCAATCTCTAATTCGGTTTTCACCATCCTTGTCCGTGCGATTGCCTCGTACGCGTTACCGAGACTGAGCGACGGATACGTTGTCTGGATGTAGTGCAGCGAAAGTCGTTGCGGGTCCCAATCAGGGATTAGCGTCGTAGCAACCGGCCAAATTTCCCCGGCCTGGCCCTGGTTTACGTAGACCCGCGTTCCGGAAC
>JBLHLN010000080.1:0-8765 GCA_047620565.1 Woeseiaceae bacterium | reverse complement strand
CTTAAGGAAAATCTGTGAAGGAAGCACCGTTGCGATGGCTGGTCGCGCTCACCATGTTGGTTCTGGCAACTGCCGGGGTTGCGCAGGCCCAGGACCAGGTCGGACATGGGGTGAGGCCGGTAGCGCAAGCGATTGATCTGCAGGTTGAACCGGTTCTGGACGGCGACGTTCTCGGTGATCCGGCGTGGCGAGATGCGCAGCCCATCAGTGACTTCTGGCAATCGCAACCTGACTCAGGACAGCCCGCAACACAAAAAACGGAAGTTTTTGTCGGCTTTACGTCAACAGCAATTCATATCGCCGTCGTTGCTTACGACGATGAACCGTTTGAAATTGTTACAACGGACACGCGTCGCGACTCCTCGCTGGATGACACTGACAGCTTCAAAGTTGCGATTGACGGACTGCTCGATCGGCAAAATGCCTATGTCTTTGGCACGAATGCGGCGGGCGTCGAGTTCGATGGCCAGGTCAATCGCGAGGGTGCCGGTCAGTTTGTCACTGGCGGTGCCGGCGGCCTGAACCTGAACTGGGACGCGCCGTGGAGAGTAAAGTCTGCCGTGTCGGACATAGGTTGGAGTGCGGAAATGGAAATTCCGTTTACCTCGCTGCGCTATGGCACGGACGAAATGCAGGTCTGGGGATTTCAATTCGAGCGCCGCATCCGGCGTAATAATGAAATCGCCTTCTGGTCGCCAATGTCGCAGGACCGGGATATCCTCAAAATATCCGAGGCGGGCTCAATCGAAGGCATCCGGCCGCCGAAACAACGCAACCTGCAAGTGACGCCGTATGTCCTCGCCAGTCAGAACAAGGGCGGCGATCTCGTTGGCACTAAAAACAACGAGGAATTCGGCTTCGATATTAAATATTCGATCACCCCGAGCCTTACTCTGGACGCAACCTACAACACGGACTTTGCGCAGGTCGAAGTCGACGATCAACAGGTCAACCTGGATAGATTTAGTTTGTTCTTTCCGGAAAAGCGGCCATTCTTTCTTGAGAATGCCGGTCAGTTTACGGTCGGTAATCCGCAGGAAGTTGAATTGTTTTTCAGCCGCCGCATTGGCATTGGCGACGACGGTTCGCAGGTTCCTATTGAGGGCGGGTTGCGACTGTCGGGGAAAATTGGCGCGACAACAAACGTCGGGCTGCTTTATATGTCGACTGAAGACGTGGCCGGCATTGCGCCAGGAAACAACTATGCTGTCGCGAGGATAAACCAGGAGCTTGCCAACCGTTCATCCATTGGTTTCCTGGTGGTCGATCGCGACGGCGACGGCAGCCTGAACGGCGACAGTGCGACTGATCAGAATCAGACTTACGCGGTCGACGGCAGGTGGGGTATTGGACAAAACGGTCTGATCCAGGGATGGGCGGCGAAAACAGATACGCCGGGACTGGTTGGCCGTGATGAGGCCTTTAATCTGCGCGGTGATTACAACGACGCGGACTGGTCGATGGGCCTTGGTTACACGCAGGTTGGCGAGGACTTTAATCCGGAAGTCGGTTTCCTGTCACGCGACGCTTACCGTAAGTATGACGGGCGCATACTGCGGCGCATTCGCCCGGATAACCTGTGGAACCTGTTCGAAATTCGCCCGCATATCAGCTATCGCGGTTTTTGGGATCTCGACGGCTTCCAGGAAACCGGGTACATCCATATCGACTCGCACTGGGAGTTTGAAACCGGCCGAGAAATTCATACTGGCGTCAACATAACGACCGAAGGTGTCAAAGAACCGTTTGACATTATTCCGGGCGTGACGATTCAGCCTGGTACCTATGATCATGCAGAAGGGCAACTGGTTTTCATGGGTGACCAGTCGGCACCGCTGAATTTCAGCGTGCGCATAACTGCAGGTGGCCGCTTCGGCGGAGACCGGGTTTCGGCAGCACCGACAATTCGTTATCGAATTGGCGAAAAATTCAGCTCCGAGCTTGCTTACAATTACAACGATTTCGATTTGCCTGTTCCAGGCGGCGACTTCACCGCCAACCTGGTCCGGCTAAGGTTGTCGTATTCTTTCACACCGAAAATGTTGGTCCAGGTACTGGCGCAGTACAATGAGGTCGCGGATCGATTCTCGACGAATTTCAGGTTTTCCTGGCTGCAGTCGGCTACCTCAGGACTCTATGTCGTCTACAATGAAGTCGATGAACGCGGACTTGGCGCACCACCGCGCGGCAAGGAATTCATCATCAAGTACAGCCACATATTCGACGTCCTGAATTAAGGGGTTCTGCGTGACCAAATTTCTGCAGGTAGCAAGCCTGTCACTCTTTGTGATGGTGTCGACAGCAGAGGCACAAACCGAAAATCGACCGCGCGCGCGCGAAGCGGGTCTGGTAGTCGGTACATTTCCGACAGGTGCCCTGAACGCAATTACTGATGTGGCAGGAGTCAAAGTTGGTCATTCCACTGTAATCCGCGGAGATGACATCCGCACTGGCGTAACAGCCATCATTCCAGGGCCAGGCAATTTATACACCCATCCGATTCCCGGGTGGATTCATGTCGGCAACGGTTACGGCAAATTAATTGGTGAAACCCAGGTGCGCGAATTTGGCGAACTGGAAACGCCGATTCTTCTGACCTGCACCTTATGCGTATGGAGCGCTGCCAACGCGCTCAAAGAATGGACCTACGAACAACCCGGCATGGGCGAGCACACGGTCAATCCGATTGTGGGTGAAACCAATGATTCCCGGGTCAATAATATGTGGGCCGATCCTGTGCAAAAAGAACAGGTATACGAGGCGCTGGCAAATGCGGCCGGAGGCGCTGTCGAAGAGGGCAGCGTTGGCGCCGGAACCGGTACCCAGGCTTTCGGCTGGAAGGGCGGCATCGGTACGAGTTCGCGTGTGTTACCTGAGTCACTGGGCGGGTATACCATTGGTGTACTGGTCCAGACGAACTTTGGCGGTACCTTAACAATGAACGGGGCCCCGGTCGGTCGCGAACTGGGAAATTACTCCTACCGTGATGATCTGGAGGGTGTCGGGCCGGACGACAACCAGGAAGACGGTTCCATCATGATGGTTGTGGCGACCGACGCACCACTGAATGCTCGCAGCCTCGATCGTCTGGCAATGCGCGCAATGATGGGTCTTGCAAGAACCGGATCATTCGCAAGCAACGGTTCTGGCGACTATGTCATATCGTTCTCAACCGATCCCACAGTCAGGCGGCCGCGAGAAAGCGCTTCACCGGTGAATTCTAATTCGTTGGTTAATGCTTCCATGTCGCCGCTGTTTGCGGCAACGGCTGAAGCAACAGAAGAAGCAATTTACAACGCGATTTTCAAAGCGACCACTGTCACGAGTTCACGCGGTACGCTGGAAGCGATTCCGCTTGATGACCTGATGAGAGTTCTGCGCAAGCACCAGGTGCTCGGCTGGGACACCAGCCAGAGACCCTGATTCGATAGTCACCGTTTACTGTTTGTAAACGTGACCACCTTTCATAACAAAACCGACGTCTTCCAGCACCGAGATATCGCTTAACGGATCCCCGCGGACCGCAATGATGTCAGCCTGTTTGCCGGCCTCGATGCTGCCATGCGTTTCGCCGATATCCAGGAATTCAGCGGCAACGCTGGTCGCTGACTGGATCGCTTCCATCTCAGGCATTCCACCTGCAACCATCAGCGCGAATTCCTGCGCGTTATCGCCATGTGGCGACACGCCGGTATCCGTGCCGAAAACAATGGTTACACCTCTCGCGTAGGCCCTGGCGAAGGTGTCCTGGATCTTGGGACCAATCTCAGCCGCTTTCGGTCGCACCAGCTCAGGGAAGAAGCCGTCTATGGTTGCCTTTTCGGCAACCCAGGCACCCGCCAGGATTGTTGGCACGTAGTATGTGCCGCGCTCAATCATGAGATCCATAACCTCTTCATTCATTAGCGTGCCATGTTCGATTGATGCAACACCTGCAACGACAGCTCGACGCATGCCCTCGGCGCCATGCGCGTGTGCGGCGACCCGCATCCCGTAGTCGGTCGCGGTATCGACGATTGCGGTCAGCTCTTCATCGGTGAACTGCGGGTTCTGGCCATTCTTCGCCACGCTGAGCACGCCACCAGTCGCTGTAATCTTGATCCAGTCGGCGCCATCTTTATAGCGTTGGCGCACCGCACGACGTGCGTCTTCTATGCTGTTAACGACACCGTCTTTTGGCGTTGGGTCCGCGCCAAAATGTGCCGCCCAACCGTTGGTTGGGTCGCCGTGCCCGCCCGTTGACGCGAGGCCTTTCGCCGCGCTGAAAATCGTCGGTCCGGGAACATCTCCGGCAGCAATTGCGTTGCGCAAGGCAACCGTGACGTTAAACGCGTCGCCGAGGTTTCGCACAACAGTAAACCCTGCTTCGAGCGTTCGCTTCGCGTATTTCGCCGCATCAAATGCATAGTCGGCTTCATTTAACGTGAATCGATTCAGATTACTTCTTGCTGAATATTGGCCCGTCAGGTGCACGTGCATGTCCATGAGTCCCGGCAACACAGTGCGGTTACGCAAATCGATAACCGAATCATTCGTGCCGGCATCTGCATAGCCACGTTCGACGGATGTAATTACGTTGCCGCTTACGCGAATGGTGACGTCGTTGACCGCATTATTAGATGCGCCGTCTATGAGTCGGCCAGCGTGAATTAGCGTATCTGCATTGGCTGCGCCAGTTGCCATACAGGCCATAAACACTATGGTTAGTAATCGATTCATTGGTAGATCCCAGTGGTTTTGTTTGTTTTTATTTTGCCGCTAGCTGCGGTTTGTTGCCGATTCTAATCCAAAAGCGACGAAATTCGGCGATTATGAGAAGATACGGCAAACGCCGGGCGCAGACCCGGCATATCGAATAATAAGAAAGGGGCAACAAATGGCAGGGGCTTCAGGTTCGGGCGAGCAATGGTCATCCAGGTGGGGATTCCTGCTGGCATCGGTTGGATTCGCGGTTGGCATGGGCAACATCTGGCGATTTCCATACGTACTAGGTGAGAACGGTGGCAGTGCGTTCCTGTTTATCTACCTGGCGTTTGCACTGGGCATTGGTCTGCCATTGTTTATTACGGAAATCAGCATCGGGCGCCGCGGAAAATCCAGCGCCACCGGGAGCTACCGGGCAGTTGCTGCCGAATGCGGCAAGAGCAGGGCGTGGGGACATGTAGGCACGCTGGGGATTTTTTGTGCTTTTGTCGTATTGTCTTATTACACCGTCATTTCCGGCTGGACGCTTGATTATTTTGTCAAAGCTGCGGGCGGTACGCTGAATGGCGTAGGTGCGGATGAATCCAGCGCGCTCTTCGCGGAATTGCTGAGCAATCCGGTGAAACTGCTGGTGTGGAATACTGTCGTTCACCTGTTGATAATTTTCGTCATTCGTCGCGGCGTACAGGGTGGCATCGAAAAAGCGGTAAAAATCCTGATGCCAGCGCTGTTTGCGTCGCTGATCTTCATGGTCATTTATGGGGCGGTCGCCGGCGATATGGCTGCGGCGCTCAAATTCCTGCTGGAACCGGACTTTTCGAAGGTGACACTGGGTACTGCGATGATGGCAATCGGCCAGGCGTTTTTCTCCATCGGCATAGGTATGGGTTCACTGGTAGTTTTCGGCTCATACATGCCACAGGATTTTTCGATCGGGCGCTCGGCCACGGCTGTGATATTGCTCGACACCGGTGTAGCGGTCGTTGCCGGACTTGCGATCTTTCCACTTGTTTTCCACTACGGTCTTGACGCCGGTAGTGGTGCCGGTCTGATATTCCAGACTTTGCCGATGGCGTTCGGCCAGATGGCAGGCGGGCAAATCGTCGGTTCGATTTTCTTCGTCCTGCTGATATCGGCAGCATTGTCTTCATGTATCGGCCTCGCCGAAGGTGTGGTCAACTGGGTGGACGAGCACTGGGGAATTGCGCGACAGAAAGGTGTGCTCTATGTGGTCGGAGCGGCCTGGCTGCTGGGCATCCTCTCAATATTTTCTCTGGGCGACTGGTCGACCTACTACCCATTGGATTTCGTGCCGTCGTATGGTGGCAAAAACATATTCAATGCGCTGGACCATCTGGCAGCCAACAATTTGTTGCTGGTCGGTGGTGCGCTTTCAGCAATTTTCTTCGGCTGGCTGGTACCGAAGGCATTGAAACTCGATGAGATGGGTGTCAGCGACGGAGTGCTGTTTGGTAGCTGGCGTTTCCTGATTCGCTTCGTGATTCCGCCGATCCTGTTTGTTGTGCTGGCCGGCGTTTTTCTCGGCTACTGAGCATGCATCGCATGCTCGTAATTGTCGCTGCAGTCTGGGTCTGCGGTGTTGCGGCGCAGGATCGCCCGACGATGTCTTCTGTAATGGACGCGTCAGCTGAGTCGGACTGGCGTACTCCGGATCCACACAATACGTTGTACCTGAACCTGGCCGGCGGCCAGGTTGTATTTGAGCTGGCGCCGGAATTTGCGCCGGCGCATATTGAAAATATTCGCAAGCTTGTTGCTCAGCAATACTTCGACGGGCTCGCAATTGTTCGCTCACAGGACAACTACGTTGTGCAATGGGGCGACCCGAATGCGGGCACAGACTCGGCACGGTCGTTCGCCAGTGCGGGCGATTCTATTGACCCTGAGTTTGACAGGGAGGCCAACGGGCTTACATTCACTGGTATAGAGGCACGCGATGCCTATGCTGATGACGTCGGCTTTGTAGCGGGATTTCCGGTAGCAAGAGATAACGACACCGGCCGCGCCTGGCTGGTGCACTGCTATGGCATGCTAGGTGTTGGTCGGGCAAATTCGCCGCGCAGTGGCAGTGGTGCAGAGTTGTACGTGGTAACAGGGCATTCGCCCCGACACCTTGATCGCAACGTCACGCTCATTGGCCGCGTCCTTGTTGGCATCGAACATCTGACGACGTTGCCGCGTGGTACGGGAACGATGGGTTACTACGCAGATGAAAGTGATCGTGTGCCGATCTCAAGCATTCGTTTCGGCGATACGATCGACGAAAACGATCAAATCAACATCAAAGTTTTACGAACCGACACGAAAACGTTTCAAGACCTGGTCGAGGCGCGTCGTTATCGTGCTGATGATTGGTTCGTCAACCCGACTGACGCGATCGGCTTGTGTAATGTTCCGCTTCCGAGTCGCACCATGGATTGAGTGCGCCTGGTCATGTAAATACAGGTCAGGTCGATACAGATTTCACAACCAGCATCTTGTCGATCTGCATGTCATGCATGGTGTAGGGAATTCCACCCGTTCCCAGGCCGGATTCACGCAACCCGGCAAATGGCATGACATCATCCCTGAACGCCGTATGGTCATTGATCATTACCGCCGTTGCATCGAGTCTCTTGCAGGCATGCAGCGCGCGATCAATGTCTTTGCCAAAAACGGCTGCCTGAAAAGCAGTCGGCAGGGAGTTCGCTTGCGAAATGGCGCTGTCGAGATCATCGTAGGGGTAGACACACACGACAGGCCCGAATACTTCCTGGGTGCTCAAGCGGCTGTCTGCCGGCGGGTCGAAAATTACTGTCGGCGCATAACAATTGTTATCCAGTGCATTGCCACCACAAAGAAGTTTGCCGCCTGCAGCAATTGCTTCACGCACCCATTCGTCAACTCTCTCGGCCTCGGCAGGACGAATCAACGGGCCAACTTCGGTATCTGCGCTGGTGGGATCACCAACTCTTAGTTTGCCGGCGGCGTCTGCCAGTGCGCCCGCAAATTCTTTCGCCCTGGACGTTGGCACGAATACACGTTGCACTGACACGCAGACCTGCCCCGCATGATAAAAGCCACCTTTGGTGACAGAGGCGACGGTCGAATCAAAATCAAAGTCGTCCAGCAGGACAGCCGGTGCCACGCCACCGTGTTCGAGGGCGCAACGCGTCCCCGGCGCAAGCTTGCTTCGCAACGTCCAGCCGACCCTGGCGCTACCGATAAAACTGAAGAACGCAACGCGATTATCTGTGACCAGAAGTTCTGCCGATTCGTTGCTGTCTGCGACAATCGCCTGGCACCAGGCGGGCGGCAAACCGGCATCCCGAAGCAGTTGCACAAAATTAAGACACGACAAAGGAGTGTCGCTGGCCGGCTTTATGATGACCGGGCAACCGCTGGCCACCGCCGGCGCGACCTGGTGAACGATCAGATTTAATGGATGGTTGAAAGCGCTGACAGCAACGACTACGCCGATAGGTTCTTTTTGCGTAAACGCGAATCGTCCGGCGCTTGCAGGTGTTGTAGCTATGCTGATGACATCGCCACGATTAGCCCGTAACTCCTCGATGCATAAATGTATACCGTCGATGGCGCGAGTCACTTCCACGCGCGAATCTGCTAAAGGCTTGCCGCCTTCGCTCGCCGCCAGCAGCGCAAGTTCGTCTTGTTGCGCTTCCATCAGGCTTGCCGTCTTTTTAAGGATCGCGATGCGTTGTGGAACAGATAGCCACGTATTCCGATCGCGAAACAGACCATGCGCTGCGTCCAGTGCAGCGGCAACGTGATCAGCGCCACCGGTCATGACTGTCGCAAGAAGTGAGGAGTCGTAAGGCGACAAGACATCCACCGTACCTGCAGCGGGCAGGTCGCTCTCAAGCAACATTTCCTCGATAAACGAACGTCCTGACAGACTCAGATCGTGCAAGTGATTTCCCCGAGTTTTTTCGTCAACAGGGGATTCTCGCGGTAATCAATCGGAATCACGACGAGACTGGGACCGTCCTCGTTAAAGGCGTTTTCCAGGGTTGCAGCGAGCAGGTCGCTCGACTCGACGT
>JBLHLN010000079.1:0-8783 GCA_047620565.1 Woeseiaceae bacterium | reverse complement strand
TCCCTCAGGTATCACTTCCCACGTCGCCTTTGACCCTACAAAGATATGCTGGCCAATTTCAATCTCCGGGTCGCCGTTGACGCACCCTAAGGTTACGCCATGCACGCATCCATCGACAATGCCGCATAAGGTAGAACCACACTTACTGCAGAACCTCAGACCGGCGCCATGCGTTCCTATGTAAGACGTCAGAAGGTCTTCGCCCGTTAACCAACTGAATTCTGTAGGGTCAACCAAGGCGTAGGCCGAGGCTTGCGAACTGAACGCCTTGCGGCAGCGAGAGCAATGACATGATCTGGCATCGCGCAGCTTTCCCGACACTTTGTAGGCTACGGCCCCGCAAAAACACTCTCCTGTTATTGACATTAGTTCACTCATTTAGGGTGGTTTGGGAATGAAAACGAACCGCTGCTTTCCGCCAGCACCATCGCTTAGTCACTGCCCGGGACCATTTCGGAGGTGCTGACTTGTCGCCAGGACACTTCAGGCGGGTTACGCAACAAACTGTCAACGTGTGTTTGGAATGCTTTCGAAGTTAACGATCCATCACTTTTCCACCACCCCAGAACCGCTTCAATTTGAAGAGCACCATAAATATATCGCTCGTAAGGCGCCCAAACGTCGTTCGTCAACAGACCTCTTTGGTGTTGTCGAAACATACCTTCAAGAATGTGGAATGATTTCGCGACGAACCAAAGATACGCACGTACATTCTCGTCGGTCATTTCATCCCAGTTTTCTGCTGCGAGGTCGTAAGCTCTTGCCAAACTGGGGTTTTGGATCATATTGTCGTGTAGGTCAGCCCAAGTAAGTCCAAGCTGCACCTCCAGCTCTGCACGTTCAAGATCGGTGTTCTGTTTGAGCTGGATCGCCAAGTACCACAGAGATACCAAAACCGCTATCGCAGCAACGATTTCGGCGATAACACCAGCAGTTTCCCACGTCATAAAAATCCCCGGCTAGAAGAAATCCTGGATTGAACGTTTGCTTTTCCCAAAATCTGCCGTTCGACAAACGGGTACTTTCCAGATTGGAGCGACCCGACTAAAGCCGGGTCTACAATTCCTATCTGGCTAAGACGCCGCCTATTCTTCGGGCTGAATACTGACCGTGACGCTGTTTACGTTCCCGGTAAATTCTGATTCCTTTGCGCTTTGAAACACCAGGTCCGCAACCTGAGTCGCGTCATCTCTGCCTACATCCGCAGTCTCATCTGCAGAGAATACGCTGGGGACGGTCTTCTCAACCCGGCCCTTGGCGACCTCCTGACCGTCAACAAAGATCGAAACTGTCGCGCCCTTTCCAGCACCGCCGCCATCGTAGTTAAAGTCGACTTTGATTTCTGCCTCGTCATCATCGATAGCGTTTGCCGACTCAATTGTATAGCGCTCCAAACCAAACCAGTTGTATGTATATGCAGGCTTGCCATCGTTCATATACAAAGCCCAGCCAGCGAACTTCCCGCCCTGGGCAAGAATTATCCCGCTATCGTCTCCCCGCAGAGCTACATCAGCAACAATCGTACTGGATCTGTTTTTTACATTGAGAAACGTGTTTTCCAGAATTCCGTCCATGCCATGGGAAAGAGTTAGTGAAGTCCGGTCACCCATTAAGTCAGGACGCCCCGCTACCGCCGCATTGAAGCGCTCAAAAACGCGGTCATCCAACGGGTAGACGTTGTTGGCAATCGCTTCCTTTTCAAACAGTGCCTGCAACTCCTGGAGTTTTTCGGGTTCTTCTTCGGCTAGGTTTTCCGTCAGGCTAAAGTCGTTGTCTGTGTTGTACAACTCCCAAACATCATCTTGCAGACTATTCATCGGGGCGGCTGCCCACGGCGCCCGATGTATCACTCGAGCCATCCAGCCATGGTCGTAAATAGCTCGATTTCCAAACATTTCGAAGTACTGGGTGGTATGGCGATCTTCCGCGTTCTTATCCCTGGCTGCATAGAGCATGCTTACGCCATCCAGCGGTATTTGTGTCACACCGTTAATTTCCCTGGAGACCGGCAGAGTGGTTGCTTCCAGTACCGTGGCGGCCATGTCGTTTACATGGTGCCATTGTTCGCGAATTTCCCCTTTCGCCTCAAAACCGGCCGGCCAATGCATGACCATGCCATTGCGTGTGCCACCGAAATCGGCAGCCATCTGCTTTGTCCAGGTAAAGGGAACATCGGTCGCCACCGCCCATGCAGCAGCCATATGCGGGAATGAATCAGGACCGCCCCAGTCATCAGCTCTTTCCAACATTCCGTCGATGGTTTCTGCATCGAAAATGCCGTTCAGGTGAACGAGCTCATTATAAGTACCTTCTAAACCGCCTTCCGCACTGGATCCATTGTCGCCGACAATGTAGACGAACAATGTATTGTCGAGTACTCCGATATCGTCGATAGCATCGACCAGGCGACCTACTTCATGATCAGTGTGATCTGCGAAGGCGGCGAAAGTCTGCATTTGCAAAGCAAAGAGTGCTTTCTCGTTGTCGCTTAACTCATTCCACGCCGTCATATCCTCAGGCATTGGGGCCAGCTGGGCATTCTCTGGAATTACTCCCATCGCTTTTTGTCGCGCCAATGTATCCTCTCGCAACTGGTCCCAACCGCTGTCAAACTTCCCTTTGTATTTTTCGATCCATTCTTTCGGCGCGTGATGAGGCGCGTGAGTAGCGCCCGGTGCATAGTAGATAAAGAATGGCTTGTCAGGTGTCATTGCCTGTTGAAACTTCACCCAAGCAACAGCTTCGTCAGTCATATCGGTCGTAAAGTGGTAGTCGTCGCCTTCCTTCTTCTCCACTTTTGTCACGCCATCAAAAATCACGGGGTCCCACTGGTTGGTTTCACCACCAATGAATCCATAAAATTTGTCGAAACCGGAATTCGTCGGCCAGCGGAAATACGGTCCGGAAACAGACACTTCCCACGTTGCTGTTTCATGCCATTTTCCGAACGCGGCCGTACTGTATCCATTATGACGGAGCGTCTCTGCAAAATACTTGGCATTGTCGGGCCTGACACCCAGGTTGCCTGGAAACCCGGTCGCGACCTCCATGACTGAACCCACGTTCACGTTGTGGTGGTTTCTGCCTGAAAGTAGTGCTGCCCTGGTTGGCGAGCACAACGCAGTAGTATGGAATCGATTGAATCGCAAACCATCATCGGCAAGTCGTTGTAAGGTTGGAGTCTCTATCGGACCACCAAACGGTTCCGTTGCACCAAAGCCGATGTCATCGATCAAAACGATTACGATGTTTGGAGCACCTTCCGGCGCTTTGACTTCGTGCCGTTCCGGCTGGGTCGCATTTCGTGCATCCATTTCGGTAATCGGGGCCGAAACTGGTAATTTAATTGGCAGAACGGATCGGTCGATTCCACCGGTCATAGCCGCGACCATCGGAGTTGAGGCAGCATCTGCGGCGACCGGTGAGGTAGTTGACTCTGTGCAACCAGCAATTGCGATCAAGAGGCAAGATGCTACTGAATAAATGCGAAGTGTTCTTTTCATGATTCATTCTCCGGAACGAAGTTTGCAGCAGGGCCACCGGCCCTGACAATTCGTATTATATACGGTGGGAGTGGCCTACGCGCACTTGGGGTAATCTTGCCGCGAGGAGCGAAGCAACGACAGGCCGCTTTCGAGCGCTTAGTCCTCGGCTTCTGGCAATTCGATCGAGCTTATTATCGGCGCTACGGGAAGCGCGCCAATATTAACCATCTCACCGTCCTTAATAACAGCGTGGATCGTACGGTAGTTCGCAGCCTTCTTGAGCGGGTTCTTATTTAGTATCACTACATCGGCAATTTTACCCGTCGTCAGTGTTCCGATATCGCCATCAAGTTTGTACGCTTTAGCTGAATTGCTGGTGGCAATTTTCAGAATCTCCATCGGCGCTACGCCCATCTCCTCCAGGCCGACCAAGGCGTTAAAATGCCCCTCCCCCAGTTTAGCTCTAGGATCTACAGTTACAGCTTCATCTCGTTCCGACATGAGCAATGGATGTTCGATTCCCGCATCCGTTGACAACAACAACGTCGCCCCCGCATCGACAAGATTGATAATGTTTTCTCGGGAGTTCTTGAGATCGGGTCCAGTCCCATTTGCCGGCACTCTCATCCCAAGAAGCGCATCCAGTCGCCTCTGCGTTACCGGAAGAACTGAGCACGCTATACCGCTGTCGGCAATTTTCTTTGCCGTTTCGATTGGCATCGCCTTGACCGGACCAGTGATGTCACAGTGGGTCAATATGTCGACACCAGCATCGATCGCCATATCCAGACTTTCTATGGACGTCGTATGCACCTGCACAGTTTTTCCTGCCTCGTGACCGGCGTCGATAATCGCCCTCTGAACACGCGGGGAGAATGAGATAAAGAACATTTCAGTGTGGCCGCTGCCACCGTACTTGAGAAAATCAACGTCTTTCGCGGCGTACTCCTGCACTTTTGAGTGCACTTCTTCAGGACCCATCCACATTAGATCGCGACCAACGTCCTGTTCCCAAGCCTTGTTGGTTCTGCTGACGAATGCCTTGCTCAGGTGGGCTGCCGCACCAGCCAGAAAATCGGCTGATAGTGGACCGTCGAAGCCAATGATATTGCCGGCTAAGTAAATTCGACTACCGACAACGTCACCAGCGTTGATGGCATCACGAGCTTTGGCGAGCGCTTCGTAGGGTCCCCAGGTGTCGAACACTGTGGTCAGTCCGGTACTCAGCGCAATTTGCGCCGCTTCAACGATGATATCGTCATAGCGGTCCTCATACTTCACCAGCGTTTCTGTATCGATATTCAGAAAAAGGTGAAGGTTGGCGTCGATGAGGCCGGGGATGAGGTATTTTCCGCGCGCGTCAATTACCTCTGCATTATCCGGAACGGCAATGTCTTTCGCTCGACCGACCGCTGAAATTCGCGAGTCTTCAATTAGCAGGACGCCATTCCTGATGGGTGGATTCCCAGTCGCATCGATAATCGTGCCATTGACGATCGCCAGCGTTTCCGCCTGCGTCAGATCAGCCAGTCCAATGCCGCCGAACAGAGCAAGAGTCAGCAAAAGTTTTAGTTTGTTCATAATTGTCCCAGAGGCAGGATGTTGCCCAGACCACATTGTGGCCTGGGCAATCTTGGCTAGTTCCACATACCGGAAAAGCTACCGTTAAATCCAACGTAGTAGGTACGTCCCGCAAAACCCTGCCGACCCGAAGCACCATTCAACGAGCCTTGAACCTTGTCGGGTGATTCATCCGTTAAATTACGTATGCCCAGGTAGACTCGATAACTATCTCGAAAAGTATAGGCTGCTTGCAAATCATGGTTGATGAATGAGTCAACAAATGGATCGTCGATGATCGTAGAAGCTGTACTACGCTGGTTATTGATCAATGGTGAGCGCAGCGTTTCACTATTGTAGTTAAACCCGTAATTCGCATCCCAATTACCATAGATCCAAGTAAGGTCAAAATTCGTAACCCACTCGGGCGAAGACCCGCCAGTGTCGGTGTTGAATAATCCTTTGTCATCGGTCAGTCCCGGCAAAGCCGATTTTTGAATATTCAGCTCTTCCAGATACGTAGCGCTAATCGAAAATACGAATTCGCCTAATGCGTCGGTTGGCAATTGGTAGCTGGAGCTCAACTCATAGCCCGAAGTCACAATCTCGGCGACGTTGACCGCCTCCAGCTCGACGAAGTTCGCTGCACCTGTTATTGGACTACGACTTAGTAGTGGGCAGAACGGGTTGTCCAACGTTGGAGAGTCGTAACACGAATTGAAAATAGCGATGTCGGTAGGGGAGAGGACCGCATTTGATATTTCAATATTGAAGTAGTCGATACTCAATGAAAGACCTTCAACAAACGATGGTTGCCATATGAAACCGAAGGTCTGAGTGTCTGCTGTTTCTTCCTTCAGGTCGGGATTACCACCTTGAACTGCCGGGAAAAACGTGCCAAGCAGCGGGTCAAAAGTTGTGGGATCGACACCCAGCGCATTCAGTGCAGTTGCACAGTTGGCCGCACGCGTGTCCGAGCCGAGGTTGAGATTGTCGATGTCGCACGGATCATCCCCAAGACTGATTGAAATATTGGTTCTTGGTTCGAACAACTCACCAACATTGGGTGCCCGAACGGCCGACGAAACGGTTCCTCTCAGTGTGAGACCACCCGCCGTATCCCATAAGACACCAAACTTCCACGTGTCCGTTTCGCCAATGGTTGAGTAGTCTGAGAATCGATATGCCGCATCGACTTTCAGACTTTCCATTAACGGACCAGCATCAACAATAAGTGGCGCGGAGACTTCCAGAAAAAATTCACTAACGTCAATTTTACCGCTCAAATCGGTTCCAGCGACCCAGGCAACACTCCTGTCGGAGCCGGAAATGGCATCAAAAACTGTTGACGATTCTTCCTCTCGGTATTCAGCACCAATCACGAAGTCGACCGCGCCGCCCGGAAGTTCAAACAATGGCGAGCTATCACCAGCCAGATAACCGGTGATTACAGTCTGTGTATTTTCCAACTCGCTGGTCGTCGGCTGATAAATCCAGTCTAGCGCCGCCTGATTGGCGCCAGCATCAGTGGTGAAAGGATTGTATGGAATGCAGCCACTGCCCGCGCCCGGGGTAAACGTTACTGGCCCCTGTGACGGATCAAAGGCCGTTGAAATAAAGTCAATTGGAAGGCTGTTGAAGCTAGCCGGATCAATGTTGCTACGACACACGATGTTACCCGTGCCATCGTCAACAGCATCCCAAGCCGCCAGATAGCGATCGTAGAGACGATTGTTGCTAAGAGACTGGCGTCGATCGGATTCACCACGATTTACCGACACGTCGTATCGGAGCCAGTCAGACAAATCACCCTTCGCGCCGAGAACAATACGCAGGGTGTCCTTGTCGATCTGGTTGTCCAGTAAGCCACCGTCAAGTCCCCAACGATTGGCGAAAATAGGCGGTCCAACAGGACCCGCAGCGGCAAGTACAGACGCTGGGAGGAATGCATTGTCACGCTCAATATTGCTGCCAACGGTCAGTGCATGCTGACCCAAATACGCAGTGGAAACGTCTGAGTAGATGATGCTGACGTAAGGAGTGAACGCCTCGGAAACATCGTAGTGAGCCTTGACGGTTGCAACAACGCGATCGTTTTCCGGACGAATATTCCTGGCGAACAACACCCAGTTTGGAATACCGTCGCCCCCTATTTCACCTGTGCCCGCAAAACTACCAATGTTAGTACCGTGATTAAATGGCGTTCCGTCACCATTGAAGCCGGCACTGAATATTTCAAACGGATCAATTCGTGCACCACCGTTAGTAAAAAATGCTTCGTTCGTTCCCGGCGCGAGTACAAATTCGGGTGACGCAGCATCTTGGTTGTTGATGCGCTCATGGATGTTTGTGCTGGCGTCGGCACGAGCGGTTGCCGGAACCAGCGGTCGGGTACCATAAGTCAGGCTGCCCGTTACATTGCCGCGTCCACCGCTGAAGTTATGCCCAGCAGTAAGTGAATATTGCTGATCCTCGAAGTCGCCTGATTCTGCATCCCCGTACTGAGCATCGAATGCGATGCCCTCGAAATCATCTTTAAGAATAAAGTTAACAACGCCAGTGACCGCATCGGCGCCATAGATTGCCGAGGCGCCGCCAGTAAAGACGTCAACACGCTCAATCATCGCCAAAGGAATGGCATTGGTGTCCACCGCAGAGGTGCCACTGTCGCCGCTGACGAAACGTTGTCCGTCGACCAAAACCAGAGTTCTGTTCACGCCCAGATTACGCAGATTCAGGAAGTTTTCGCCAACACTGACTTCGTTCTCAGCCTCAGACCCCACAAGCGCGCCGACTTCCTTCAAAATATTCTGCACGCTGGTCTTGCCCGTATAAGCCATCGATTCGGCTGCCAATGAAGTGATGGGGTTGGCCGACTCGAGATTAGGCGTTCTAATTCGGGTGCCGGTGACGACGACCTCATCCAGAGCATCATCTGCCGCTTCCTGGGCATGCACTGGTGCCGCGGTGGAAATTATCAAAAATGCCAAAATTCTTAGGCTATACGACCCCAGACGGGTCGTGACAAAGGTAGGTACTACCCTCTTAAGTGTATTTGCTCTCATTACATCCCCCTGGTCGATTATATATTTGCCCGCCCATTTCTTTCGTCCTCTGAGTCTCAACATTTGACCTCAGATGGGCAAGCAGTGAATTCCGAGTACTTTCCGCGTCGCAATTAGGAGTCGACCCATCCGCACTCAGAGCTCTTCTCATACATCTTACTATACGTATTAATGATCTCTTATCCACGTCACGATTCCGGATTGATCACCGAGTGTCACGGTGTCTGCTGCATTGATCGTCGTTTTGCTTGTCTCCTGGAGGCTGGGGTATATCGATCCGCCGGGAACAAACTAGCCTCATGAAACAAACGATCTTCGAAGTGAGTTGAACCGCGTTGGCGATGGCGAGCAGCAGTTGTCTCGTTTCGCTGATGGCTCTCTTTACCGGTGGTGGCCATCTGCGTGCATTGATGTATCTTCAGGCAACACTGACTCCGGCCTTCTGCTGTACGCACGTCAACACTCCTTCCCGGGCAGCGAGCCAGCCATGTCCGGCCGATGGACGTAACAACGAAACCGGAATGTCTGTGCAAGAAGACGATGCCCCCTGCTATGCTCAAACAGCAGCACTGCCCGAAACATTTGCCGGCATCGCCGCTGGCTTACGCGGCTGAGCGTTTTATTAAGCTAGTGCCAGGGAAATTTCGCGCCGCATTCACTGAGCCAATCGACA
>JBLHLN010000078.1:0-8832 GCA_047620565.1 Woeseiaceae bacterium | reverse complement strand
AAGCGAAACACTCTGTGCTTTGATAGTGATGCCACGTTCGCGTTCCAGGTCCATGGAGTCCAGCACCTGTTCTGACATCTCACGCGCCTGCAAGCCGCCGCATATCTGGATGAAGCGATCTGCCAAAGTCGACTTGCCGTGATCGATGTGGGCAATTATTGAGAAATTGCGGATATTTTCCATTAGTGACTACGTGGTCCCAGGCCAAGCGGCGAAGTATATACGAACACCCGCGCCTTATGAGTCAGCCAGGCCGGCAAGAATCTCAGTGATCAGCGATTTATTCAGTGTGTACTGGCAAACAAACTGGCTGTCATATTCGACCACTGGTATGCGAGTGCCATACTCACGACTCCACTCCGGATGTGTATCGATATTGAGTACCTGCAATTCGAGGCGATCCCGAATCAACGGCAGTAGTTCGTCCACGAGTTGCTCACACAAATGACAGCCAGGCCGACTGTACACCCGGATCGTGCGATCGCTGGTCTCTTCTTCAGGAAATGTCATTGGAGCGACCCGTCACGGTCGGCACAAATTGCTTCAGGCACCTTTCACGGCCAAGCTGGTTGCGGCCCAGCAGGAACCCGCCCAACAGCCCTGCCATAGCCAGCGATACTGCGACAGCATCTGTCAATGGACGCAGAAACAGGACACCAAGCAAGAGCAGCGCCAGCGCTCCCGCCAGCGGCAGGCCGTAGACCAGCACCGATGCGTGCAACAGTCGCTTTGGCGAAATTGACAATGCCACCACATCACCAGGACTGAAATCGGCGGCGGGCGGAAGCTCGACGTCAATGGATTTCGGCGCACTGCTGGCGCCCAACAGTCCGGCGCCGCAACCTTTTCCCGCCACGCAACGCGGGCAGACAGCTGCTGATTGCACCTTGACGGTCGCCAGTTGTCCTGACACTGACAGGATCGTTCCCTGAATGGATTCCATCGGACTTTTATAACACGGGAGGTTGCGCATCAGTCGATGCGGTTTTTGGAGCCGGTCTATTGACCCCTGCTCATTGAAGTAGCAATGCGGCGGACTGTCGTGAGCGGTACCTTACCCACGGCGGTTATATGATAGTCGCCTTGTTTAAGACTGTAAGAATTGGATGTTCCTACGCGGGATGGCCCGGCGCTCTCTTTGTCGCTGTTTTCAGCAACGAACACCGAAACGTTGGCAAGGCCGTCGCTGAACACAATATGGGTCACAGATTCGGATGCCTCATCCTTCTGCTCTTTTATCGCAGAAACGACCTGAAACCCGGCCGGTAAATCGTCACTGTTCCAGTCAGTTTCGACCGCGATGACCTGGGAATGTGACGGCTCCGTATACCAGGTGAATGAGTCTATATTGACGGACGGCGCGAGTATATTCTCAGCGACACTATCGCCGAAGCGAATGTCCGCAAACTTGATTTGTTCGATGACCTCCCCGTTTACGTCAACCAGCTCGGTTTTCAACGGAAACGAATTCTGATTGTCCAGCCAGATTCGGTGGCCATATCGAAACTCGTCATGAGGACGAATGGCCAGCATTACCGATGAACGACCAGCGACGCGATCTTCGCGAACAAGCGATAAATTGTATTGAGGACCGTAGCGAACGACATTACTGGGAAGTGCGGAGAAGAACGTACTCTGGTTGCTCCACTCTTCCACCAGCACATATTTTTTGTCCGGCAGGATGCAATGCACTTCATTGCCGATGCGGATTATTTCGAGACCATTTCCCTCCAGGGAAATCAGTTTTTCGTTGACGACCCCATCCACAATTTTGTGGGCAACTTTGAGCGTGTCCGCTTTGCCGTTCTGTAAGCGAATGACCGTGCCTTCGTAATCAGCCGTGCCAACCACAACGGACATGCGTTCCAGCCACTCGTCAGGGTCAGCCTGCGCCAGGCTCGATGCCGTGTACAGCATTCCTGTCGCCAACAATGCCATCCTCCTGGCGACGGCCAGCGACCCGCGATTCGCGAATTTATTCAGGGTCCACCTCATACTGGTTGTTTATTGGGCTACTTGTTCGCCAGCGGCGATTTCTTCGTCCGGCGTAATCTTCTTGTCAGCGCCCGACAAATGCGGATCCGGTTCGATCTCTACCAACTGGCCTTCACGAAGCTCGAAGTTCACCATGCGAGCAAGACCGTCCGAACTGTTTTCATGCAGCCGATAGTACTCCTGAATTTGCTCGTTCGGGCTGTCAGCCAGGAAATCAACAGCGGCGGGCTCCGTATATAACGGGACTGCAGCAGAATCGATGGCAACAGCGTCGTCAAAACCCGGTTCGATGGATGAGTCCAGCTGGCTAAGGCCAACCAGCGCAAGTGCCGCTACAGTCGCTGCTACAGCAACTCCTGTCGCAGGGGTCATGAGGCGCGACCCAACGATTTCCTGCTCGGGTTTTGCTTCGCTAATCTCGTCACCGAGCGTCGCCGCAATGCGGCCTCGCAATTCGTCCATGCCCGGAACCTGACTGTCGTTTCGCATCAGGCGACCGATTTCCATGTATTGCGCAACCTGCTGTCGCAGAACCATGTCCTGGCTCAGCCGGCGTAACAACAACTCAGATTCATTTTCAGGCAATTCGCCGTCCACGAATGCCGAAATTTGTATTTTTAACGCGTCGTTCATATGTCCCCGCACCGGGCTAAGCGCCCTTCAATCCTTGCCAAACTGCACCCGATCAGGGTGCCTAGTCAATAAGTGTCCCGATTTTCTTGCCAATAGCATCCCGGGCCCTGAAAATCCGCGACCGCACAGTACCTACCGGGCAGTCCATAGTCTGTGCGATCTCTTCGTAGCTCATGCCGTCGAGCTCACGCAAAACAATCGCTGTTCGCAAATCATCCGGCAAACCGTCAATGGCCTTCTCAACCATTGCATGCAGTTCGCCGCTCATCGTCTCACCTTCCGGCGTATCCGTTTCCTTGAGCTTTGCATGCAGGTCGAATTGTTCCGGGTCCTGCAAATCCAGCTCCACGTCCATCGGCCGGCGTCTCTGCGCTGCCAGGTGATTTTTCGCTGTATTCACAGCAATCCTGTACAGCCAGGTGTAAAACGCACTGTCACCGCGGAACCTGGGAAGCGCCCGATAGGCTTTAAGAAAAGCCTCCTGGGCAATATCCAGTGCCAGATCCGGATCTCGTACATAGCGCATCACCAGGTTGACGATTTTATGCTGGTATTTCAGTACCAGCAGATCGAAAGCACCTTTTTCACCCTTTTGGACTCTCTTGACCAGCTGGGCGTCGGTGGGTTCATTTGCCATAAATTGGCGCCTCACTCAATGAGCAGCAAGGCCTTCCAACTCCGGGATAGACCGGAAGAATCTCGGAAAGTTCGCTAAAAACGGCATAAATCATTGCTTCAGGGGCCCGTAATGTGATCCGTGTTTATGCTGGTCAGATTCGAATCTGGCGCTGCAATGCACCATGAACGGGCCTCAAACACGCGAGGCGCAGATGGTATCAGCTTAAGGGCAAACAGAGGTACCCCTTAGCCGGATCGGCCAAAAGCGCCGCCAGACTGCCTCCAGATCAATTGAAACCGTTGCCAGTGAGGATCTTTGTCCACATCGCCGAGAAATAATTCAACGCCGCGGCAATTATCCGCGAAGCGGAACCGCAGCCAGGCAAGACGCGGCATGACCATGCTGCCGCCCAACAGGGTAAGTTCTTCCTCGCCATTTGGCCCGTCGGCGACAATTCGACCTGTCTGATCCAGCCGTACGCTGTGCATTCGTGCTGCGAAGGTCCGTAGATTAATCAAATCGCGACAGACGTCGCATACCCATATGGCCCCAATAGCACCTCGCCAGCCCGGATCCAGCGGCAAACAGACGACCAGCATCAAACCAATAACCAACAGGACACAACCTGCGATCTGCACCAGGAATCGTAAACGGGAATCAGGGACGAGCCTTGTTTCTAATAGTACTAACGACATCGGCGAGATCGGACTCCACGGGAGACTGCCCCCCCAGGAAATAGCCGATTAATTCGGGATCGGAAAGCGTCAGAAGTGTACGAAACGCCTGCTTCCGCCCGTCGCAAGCGCCCGCATAGTCGTTTTCGAGGAAATCATTGAGGAGAAGATCGAGCTCGCGCATGCCACGCCGGCATTGCCACTTTAAGTGCGCATCACTCAATGCCGTCTTTCGGCGAGCATTTTTTTGGTTTCGGCAATAGCGCGGGCAGGATTCAGTCCTTTCGGACAGGTGTTGGTGCAATTCATAATGGTATGGCAGCGATACAGACGAAACGGATCCTCCAGGTCATCGAGACGGTCGCCCTTTGCTTCGTCTCTGCTGTCCACCAGCCAGCGATAGGACGCCAGCAACGCGGCTGGTCCAAGGTAACGATCACTGTTCCACCAATAACTTGGACAACTGGTGGAACAGCACGCACAAAGAATGCACGCCGCTGGCTCATCGATCAGTTCCTGATCTTCCTTGCTTTGCAGGCGCTCCTGATCCGGCGGGGCCGGCGTTCGCGTCTGTAACCATGGTTTGATCGACGCATACTGTGCGTAAAAATTGGTCATGTCCGGGACCAGGTCTTTGACTACCGGCATGTGTGGCAGGGGATAAATTTTCACATCACCTTTGACGCTTTCGGAGGTGACGGTGCAGGCAAGTGTGTTGCTGCCATCAACATTCATCGCGCAGGATCCGCAAATGCCCTCGCGACATGAGCGCCGAAACGTCAATGTCGGATCAATTTCATTTTTGATCTTGATCAGCGCGTCCAGAACCATTGGTCCGCAGCTATCCATGTCTACCTCGTAGGTGTCCATACGAGGATTGTCGCCACTATCCGGATCATAACGATAAACGGCAAATCGACGCACATTTGCTGTGCCGTTTTCGGCAGCAAAATGATTGCCCTTCCTGATCCGTGAATTAGCGGGAAGCCTGAATTCAGCCAAGACGTACTCCTGCATGCATTGCAAATTCCATTGTTCAGTACACCCTGGCCTTCGGCGGTATTGCCTCGACGTCATCGGTCATCGTCGTTTCGTGAACGGGACGATACTGAAAGCTTACCGACCCGGCATCATCGACCCATGACAATGTGTGCTTCATCCATTTCTTGTCGTCCCGATCGGCGAAATCTTCACGCGCATGCGCGCCACGACTCTCTTCGCGATTTGCTGCAGATTCGATGGTAGCCACTGCATTTAGCAGCAGGTTCTGCAGCTCCATCGTTTCGATCAGGTCGGTATTCCAGATCAGTGAACGATCCGAAACCTTCACATCGGCAAATGATGCATAGGTGTTGCGCAACAGATCGGCGCCCGCATTCAGTGAAGCACCGGTTCTGAAAACGGCTGCATGGTTCTGCATGATTTTTTGCATTTCAAGCCGGATTTCGGCCGTAGGCCGCTGCCCGCTGGCGTTTCTCAGCGTATCAATTCTGTCAACGCTGTTTTTGCCAGCATCAATTGGCAGGTTGCGGTGACGCGCACCAGGCTGCATCGTTTCAGTGCAGTGACGAGCGGCAGATCTGCCAAACACCACGAGATCAAGCAGCGAATTCGATCCCAGTCGATTTGCACCGTGCACGGATACACAGGCCGCCTCGCCAACTGCCATCAGCCCGGCCACTACGGCCTCCGGATCGCCGTCGCGCAAGGTGACAACATCACCGTTGTAGTTTGCGGGTATTCCGCCCATGTTGTAGTGAACGGTCGGCAAAACCGGAATGGGCGCTTTGGTTACGTCAACGCCGGCGAAAATACGTGCCGATTCCGCAATGCCTGGCAATCTTTCCTCGATAACCTCAGGTCCGAGATGTTCGAGATGCAGGAAGATGTGATCATTCTCGGCACCTACGCCGCGCCCCTCGTTAATTTCTATGGTCATTGATCGGCTAACCACGTCCCGTGATGCCAGGTCCTTGGCGTTTGGCGCGTAGCGCTCCATGAATCGCTCGCCCTCGGAATTGCTCAGAAAACCACCTTCGCCGCGAGAACCCTCGGTAATCAACATTCCTGCGCCGTAAATCCCGGTCGGATGAAATTGTACGAATTCCATGTCCTGCACCGGAAGTCCGGCACGCAAGACCATCGCGCTGCCATCTCCTGTGCAGGTATGTGCAGAAGTACAGGAAAAATAAGCTCTCCCGTAACCGCCTGTCGCAAGGATGACTTTGTGGGAGCGAAAGCGGTGCAACCTGCCAGTCGCAAGGTCTATGGCGACCACACCACGACACTCGCCATCCTCCATCATGAGATCAACCGCGAAATACTCGATAAAGAATTCTGCATCGTGTTTCAGCGACTGCTGATACAGCGTATGCAACATCGCGTGGCCAGTACGATCCGCCGCAGCACAGGTTCTCTGTGCTGTACCCTCGCCGAAATGCGTTGTCATACCGCCAAACGGCCGCTGATAGATTCGTCCGTCCTCGGTTCGTGAGAACGGAACACCATAGTGTTCCAGCTCAATGATGGCGTCAGGCGCTTCCTTGCACATGTATTCGATCGCGTCCTGATCGCCGAGCCAGTCTGACCCTTTGACGGTGTCATACATGTGCCAGCGCCAGTCATCCGGCCCCATGTTGCCAAGCGCTGCACTAATGCCACCCTGTGCTGCTACCGTGTGGCTGCGGGTCGGAAAAACCTTCGTCACGCAG
The DNA here is from genome assembly GCA_047620565.1 of Woeseiaceae bacterium. Classification (GTDB taxonomy): domain Bacteria; phylum Pseudomonadota; class Gammaproteobacteria; order Steroidobacterales; family Woeseiaceae; genus SZUA-117. Next base: position 2,200 of record JBLHLN010000078.1, on the reverse strand, counting down.
GCGGTTTTGAAACCGGCTTCGGCAAGCCCGAAGGTCGCGCGAAGTCCAGCGCCTCCAGCGCCGATTACGATCACATCGTAACTGTGATCGATAAACTCGTAGTCGCTCATGCAACACCGCCAAAAGCAATTTTCAGGATCGCGAAAATTGCGGCTATGACCAGAAATACATGAACAAATTTGTTAAATATCAGAGAGATAACCTTGATAAACGGACCGTGCACATAATCTTCAATGACCACCTGAATGCCGAGCACCGAATGCCAGGCAAGCGTCAGCGCGAGAAGCAGCAGCATGACGTTGTTAAACGGCCTGCCCGCCCAGGCGTGCAGGTTCGCATGTGTAAATTCACCGAGCACGCTGACTGACACGAAAAACCACAAACCAAGAATCAGCAATGCGACTGCGGTAAGTCTCTGCGCCCACCAGTGATCCGTGCCCTCTTTCGCGGAGCCGGATCCGAGCACTTTCGCAAGAGGGGATTGAAGGCTCAAGTCAGCGTCCCCGACACAAACAACCAGTAAGCACCCGTCAGTGATATTGAGCCGATCAAAACGAACCAGGATGAAACGTTTACCTGTTTCTTCTCAAAACCCATGCCTGTATCCCAGAACAAATGGCGCACGCCATTGCACAGGTGAAAAAAGAACGAAAAACTCCAGCCGAGCAACAGAATCTTTCCCGGCAGGGAATTCATCCAGCCTGCCAGCATGCGATAGGACTCGACTCCAAATGCTATGGATTCAAGCCACATGACCAACGCAACAAGGCCCACCGACAGCGCAACACCCGTCATCCTGTGCAGAATTGACAGTGTCATGGATATTGGCCAGCGATAAATCGAAAGATGCGGTGAGAGCGGTCGCCCCTGATTAGTCATTTCCTGCCTTCAAATGGCTGTTTATGGTCGCGCAAAGGCCTAAAAATCAATACAACGGCCGGCTTTCTCCCAGTCCCCATAGCGCGTGGGATCCGGTCCATCACGTCCGCCGATTTCTTTTTGCCCGCGATTCGCCGCCGAATCCTCAGCCACGTTATCATTGTCGCCCGGATTGGCCCCGGTCGCGTTGTCTCGCGTTTTTTTGCTGCGATCTTCGGCCATCAACGCAGTATGCCAGAGGTAGGTACCGAGTTGTACAGACTCATTAAAGTTAGCGGCGCCGACGCGTTAGAGTTCCTGCAGGGACAGCTGACGCAGGACGTAAGTTTGCTGGAGAATTCGGCAAACCTGCCTGCAGCCTGGTGCAATCCCCAAGGGCGTGTAATCGCGACGGTGCGTGTCATCGCAATTGAGGACGCAATTGGCCTCGCAGTTGCCGAGGATATCTGCGAGGACGTTTGCGAGCGGTTACTACGTTTTCGTTTCAGATCCGATGTAAGTTTCGAAATCGCCGGAGACGACTGGGACGGTGTTGCAACAGGATTATCAGCAAACACCGAGCCTTCACAAACAAACGAATTGTCGGTCGTTGCCTATGAATCAGAGATGCCGCTTACTGAATACTTCGGACTAACTTCTACAGTGGCCGCCGCTGTTACAGACCAGGCGTTGTCTATCGAGGACTGGCAGTTGCGGCTGATTTACGCCGGAGTGCCGTTCATTGGCCGGGCGAACAGTGAAAAATTTACGCCCCATATGTTGAACCTGGATCGACTGGGCGCAATCAGTTTCGCCAAAGGTTGTTACACCGGCCAGGAGATCGTTGCGCGAACGGAGCACCGCGGATCGAGTAAGCGACGATTGTTGCGTTATACAACTGAGAGCGAATCCGTCGCTGTTGGCGACAAACTGACTGATGGTGACCGGGTGGCAGGAGAGGTCGTCAACGTCTCGGGCAACAATTTGCTCGCCGTAACGCCAGTCGCGATGCAGCACCAGGCGCTCACCATTGGCGACGCTCTGGCGCAACCTGCAGCACTCCCTTATTAGGCGTTTGGTCGCGACGGCAGAGCCGCCGTCGCAAGCCCGCTTGTCAGTCAAATACTTCCGGTCGCATATGCGGAAACAACAAAACATCGCGAATTGATGGCGAGTCCGTCAGCAACATGACCAGTCTGTCGATACCCAGGCCAAGACCCGCGGTGGGCGGCAAACCATATTCAAGCGCACGAATGTAATCAACATCAAGGACAAGCGCCTCATCATCACCGGCAGTACGGTTTTCGGCCTGAGCGCGAAAACGCTCCTCCTGATCTTCGGG
>JBLHLN010000077.1:0-8856 GCA_047620565.1 Woeseiaceae bacterium | reverse complement strand
TGCTTCGACTGGGCAAACAAAGTGAGCGTTGGATCAATCTTTTCGGTGCCGCGGAACGGGTCCACGGAAAACCGCATGATGAAGAAAGTTTTCCGCACAACGACATCGACGAACTGGTAACCCGGGTCGAATCGTTTGTTGTCGAAGAATATAAATCGGGTGGTGTAACGCGACAGGCGAAGGAACGACTGGACCAGGCAATCGATGGCTTGCACAGGCGCGTGCGAAAGCGGAAAGGCAGCGCCGACTAAGAAAACGTTTTATTTCTCGATGTCCCGGCCCGATATAAGGTCTTCGATGCTCGGTGGCGGATGATCGGGACCCATGCGGCCTTCATCCAACCGCTTGATGTAGTCCTTGTACGCACGCATTGCCTGGTAGCCAAATATCCAGCAAATCGGCAGGTTGGCGTAAATGATCACACCAAGACCTATGCCGGTCATGTTGTCGAGATCGGCACTGGTCTTGATATGACCAAGGGTTGCGACAAACGTTAGTGAGCAATAGATCAGGCGGTAAGGAAGCGCACTCTTGCTTCCCCACATATAGATGGCACCCTGCTCACCGTAATATCCCCAGGCTATGATGGTCGAGATTGCGAATAGCCAGGAGGCAATTGTAATTAGCCATTTGCCGAGACCCGGCGTCACGGAATCAAATGCCTTTGCCGTTAATGTTGCTCCAACGTAGTCCTGGTAAAACCCGCCATCCTGAATACGCGGTTCCTGAGCGCCAGGGAATTCCTGCCAGTCAATTTCGAATCCATTGCCGTTGCTCATAACAACTCCGGGAAGACGATGCAGGTCCTGTCCGGTTGCTGCATTGTCACCGGCTTTAACGACCATCATGACCGGCTCCTGGTCCTGCCATTCACCAGAATCCAATGGCGTATTCGGATATGACCAGCCGGAAGTCGTCTGTACCGGTTGCGGAGGCGAATCAAATGTTGCGTCGGGCGCCCGGTTCCAGACGCCGGTTGAAAGAATGATAAGCGCAGTAAACGTACACACGACAATGGTGTCGATGAACGGTTCCATGCCACCGACAAGCCCTTCGCGGACCGGCTCATCGGTTTTCGCAGCAGCATGCGCAATGGCGGAGGAACCCTGGCCTGCTTCGTTCGAGAAAACTGCCCGCTTCATACCGAATAGAAATGCGGCGCCGGCAGTACCACCAATGAATGCACCCGTTGCCTCAGTTGTCGTAAATGCAGACACGACAATCAGCTTAAGCATTTCCGGAATCGCGCCTAAATTGGCGAAGAGAACATAAAAGCCAGCGATGACATAGATGAATACCATGCCGGGAACCAGCGTACCCGCAACTTTGCCAATTCTCTTGATGCCGCCGATGATGACCGTACCCACGAGCACGGTAAGGACAACGCCGCTAATCCAGCCGGGCACACCAAAATACTCGTTTGTTACGTCAGCGACATTCCACGCCTGGAACATGTTGCCGCCGGTGCCGGACGACACCATTACGCAAAAAGAAAACAGCACAGCGAGAGTGGTTCCCAGCCAGCCAAGCTCCGGCTTAATTTTCTTTAGTGCTTTGCCGGCAACCCACATCGGACCGCCATGCGGATTGTCAGGGTCATCAGTATTTCGATAGAGCATGGACAGCGTAACTTCGGTCAGCTTGATGGACATGCCAAGAAAACCAACGATCCACATCCAGAAAATTGCGCCGGGGCCACCTAATGTGATTGCTAGCGCTACACCACCGATGTTGCCAAGGCCGACGGTACCGGACAGGGCGGCAGACAAGGCCTGGAAGTGATTGATCGCGCCGGGATCATTCGGGTCGTCGTAAATGCCGCGAACGACCATCGGACCGTGCGTGAGCGCGCGATACTGCGAAAAGCCGCTCCAGAAAGTAAACAAAACGCCGGTTCCCGCAATGATGAAAATCCAGGTTTCATTCCACAGAACGGCGTTAATTGTAGCCAGCGTCTGGCTAAGGTCGCCCATGCGCTGCCCCCGCGCTTATCGTTATTTGGCTTCCATAATAGCAGTAACGCCCATGCCACCGGCGGTGCATACAGAGATGAGTCCGCGACCACTGCCTTTTTCGGACAATAGTTTCGCCATCGTGGAAACAACCCGGGCGCCGGTTGCGGCGAACGGGTGGCCGATTGCGATGCTGCCACCTTTGACATTCAGTTTGGCAAGATCGATAGGACCCATGGGCTGATTGCGACCCAGTCGCTCACGACAGAACTGTTCTGATTGCCATGCCTTGAGCGTCGCTATCGTTTGCGCGGCGAAAGCCTCATGAATTTCGTAATAATCGAAGTCCTGCAATTGCAGGTTGGCATCTTTCAACATGTCGGAAACCGCGTAAGCGGGGGCCATTAACAATCCTTCGACTCCGACAAAATTCACGGCGGCGACTTTGGCAAATGTAAGGTAGGCAATGACCGGCAGGTTTTTTTGCGCGGCCCATTCCTCAGTTGCCAACAACACCGCCGCCGCGCCGTCGGTCAATGGCGTACTGTTTCCAGCCGTCATTGTGCCGCTGCCGCTTTTGTCGAACACTGGCTTTAGTGCCTGCAATTTTTCAAACGTCGTATCGCGACGAATATTGTTGTCTTCCTCAGCGTCGCGGTACGAAATAACGAGATCATCATAAAAACCGGATTCATACGCAGCCGCAGCTTTCATATGACTGGCCAGCGCAAGCTGATCCTGATGTTCGCGAGAGACCTCGAATGCTTTCGCCGTTATTTCCATGCTTTCGCCCATCGAAAGTTTGGTACGCGGTTCGGTGACGCTGGGAAAGCGCGGTTTGAAAAAGCCGGGACGAAGGCGGAACCACGGCATGATTTTTTGCGACAAGGATCTGCCTCGCGCACTTGCAAGCAGCATGGAGCGGAAGCCATCGTCGTAGACTATCGGCGCATCACTTATGGAGTCAGTGCCGCCAGCTATTCCTGCCTCAATCTGGCCCAGAGCGATTTTGTTAGCGATCTGGATGGTAGCCTCGAGGCTGGTTCCACAGGCCCGTTGCAAATCGACACCGGGTGTACGCAGCGACAGCCCTGAACCAATGACACTCTCTCTCGCCAGGTTCCAGTCCTTGGAGTGTTTGATCACAGCGCCCAGCGCTACGTCGCCGAGTGTCTGGCCTTTCAGGTCATACTTATTTACCAGGGCAGCCAGCGTTGCTGTCATCATGTCCTGGTTTGAACAATCGGTGTATACCGAATTGGCGCGGCAAAACGGAATTCGAAGTCCGCCTACCACTGCTACCCGCTTCACTCGCCCGTCGTGCAACATACCTGTCTCCGCGCCGTAAATGTTTGACCCGGTGCTGCGACGCTTTGCATTGCAGCGACCTCTGGTGTGCGGCAACTTTACACTATTGCTGTACTGATGGTTAAGTGCTGCGAGCGCATCACGCAGCCCCGGTATTCAAGTTATAGTCCGCACTGCAAGCAGGCAGAATCAAAAAATGACCAATTTCACATCAGGCAATAGTTGGCTAGGCGAAGCCAGGGCGCTATTACGCATTGCCTGGCCGCTGATAATTAATAACTTGTCAATCGCCGGCATGCAGTTTGCCGACGCAGTGATGGCCGGCCGACTTGGTGCGGAGGCCCTGGCTGCTGTAGCTGTCGGCGGCAGCGTCTGGTTCCTCGGCTTTACGGTTTGTCTCGGGCTGTTAATGGCGATCTCGCCAATCGTGGCAAGACACTACGGCGCCGGCAATAAAGAGTTAATCGGTCGCTACACACGGCAGGGATTGTGGCTGGCGATTGTGCTTGGGCTAACGATCTTCACGCTTGCACAATTATTCGTCGAACCGATCATGATATTCATTGGTATAGACGAAGGTTTTCGCGACATTACGATCGGCTATGTCAGGGCCATCATGTTCGGCGCGCCGGCGATTTGTGGGTTCCTGGCGTTTCGTTTTACAACTGAAGGCATTGGTTTTACGCGACCGATCATGTACGTGTCACTTTTCGCGTTGGTGAGTAATGTATTCCTGAATTACGTCTTGATCTATGGCCACTTCGGCGCGCCCGCTTATGGAGCTGTTGGTTGCGGCATGGCAAGTGCGATAACGATGTGGTTCATGGTGTTCATCATTGGTGCCTATGTTTATTTCAAACCCATCTACAAACCGTTAAAAATATTCTCTCGTGTCGCACCGCTTCGGTTCTCCGTCCTGAAGGAAATTCTGCATCTGGGGACACCAATTGCAGTTACCATTGCGGCCGAAGCCGGTCTCTTTTCCGCAGTTTCAATTCTGGTCGGCACGCGCGGTGCAGACATTGCGGCCGGGCACCAGATAGCGCTTAATTTCGCTTCGACAATGTTCATGATCCCGCTCGCGCTGAGCGCGGCGATCACCATTCGCACAGGTCACGCCCTGGGCAGGGGCGACAATCGCGGTGCTCGCCTTGGCGGTGCAACAGGAATCTGGATGTGCGTTCTCTTTATGGCTTTTTCGGCCGCGCTCCTGCTGCTGCTCCGCGACAGCGTAGTTAGCGTGTATACGACCGATACTTCTGTGCAGGCCATAGCAATAAGTTTGCTGATGATGGCGGCTGTTTTTCAGATTGCGGATGGCGTGCAAATCGGCGCGGCAGGCGCGCTGCGTGGCTACAAAGATACACGGGTGCCAATGGTCATCAATACATTTTCTTACTGGGTCCTGGGCTTCCCGCTGTCGTATCTTGCGACCGTCACCTTCCGGGCACCGCCTGCCTATATATGGGGTGGTTTTGTACTGGGGTTGACCGTCGCCGCAGTATTGCTGACGACGAGGTTCTATCGATTGTCGAAAAGGTACCTGGCCGTCGCCTGAGGCAACGAACAGGTCTTGGCAGCGTTCAGCTTTCGCCCTGACCAAATGTCGGTGCGCCCCCGGCAAGATACTCATCTTCTTCCGGCGTGTTGTCCCTGCTCAGGAGGGCGTTGCGATGTGGGAAACGACCAAACTTCTCAACAATGTCCGCATGCAGTTCTGCAAACTGAGCGATCGTTTCGAAGGTCTCTTTATAGGTAGGCGAAACGGCCTCGGCGAGCTTATTAAAAATAGAGCAGGACTTCTTTTGTACTTTACGTGATTCTGAGTGTTGTAAAGGCATGTAAAAAAATACTCGTTGGATCGGCGTCAGGCCTTTGTCCTTTTTCTCCATAGCGCCCTCCACGCATAGCTTCAGCGCGGCCTTGTCTTTGGCATAGGCTTCTGGTTTGCTGCGGTATATGTTGCGGCGAAACTGATCCAGCAAAATGATAAGCGCGAGGCGTCCCTGTGGCTGGTGCGCCCAGTGATCGAGTTTGCCATCGGAGGCCAGGTCGACGTCATCCGCAAATTCTCTCGCGACCTCCTCGTCGAAAACGGTGTCCTCGCCGAACCAGATGTCCATGCGGCCGTCGATTTGCGGCGCGCTCAATTCCACTTCCTTGAACCAGAAATCCAGAACGGCATCGATCCTGATCTGGTCATCGTCTGTGATGGTTGCGTCTGCACTTTCGCTAAGGAGTTTTACGCTCATGCCGCTGTTCCGCTGTAGTGTTTCGATAGTGACTGCCATACATAAGGTCCGCAGCATGCCGGAATGCGAACCACGTCACAGTACCGGCGGGCTTGAACCACTCATAGTCTGTTCTAACACCGGACGCACGCAATTGCTACGCGGGCGCCGCAAATCACGGTAATAGCATGCCCGCGGGCAAAGGCTTCTTGAAATACGGTGATGAAGAACTGGCTAATATTCGGAATGTGCTGCGTGATACTCGCGGCTTGTGGTGGCGCAGAAAGTGACCCCGAGGCAGCGGTACGTGCCTGGGTTACAGACGCAGAAGCTGCCGCTGAAGAGAAAGATCGACGCGGCCTTTTGGCGATGATTTCCGAGCGCTACGCTGATTCGCGTGGCAATAACCATGAAAGTATCGGCGACATGCTGCGACTCTATTTCTTCAGGCAGCAGTCTGTCGCCCTGATTAGCGGAATAGACGAGATTTCCCTGATGGGAGATTCCGCCGCACTGGTGCAGCTGACGGTCGGTATGGCCGGAACAAACAACAGCGCATTTGGTGTTAGTGCAGATGCCTACCAGTTTGAATTTGAACTGGAGGTCATAGACGACGACTGGATGCTGATAGGTGCACGCTGGGGCGAGCTGGGCGAAAACATGCGTTGAGCTAAAGCGCCAATGTGCGCAGAGGTGACAAAGATGAAAATGATGACGAGCAAGGGTAATGGTCTGCTATTGGTTGCAGCTCTCCTGTGTACATCGTGCGCTACTACGGAAGCGCTCATCGACAAACCAACAGTGACACTCACCAGTGTTGAGCTGAGCAAGGTAGGTTTTGGCAGCCAGACATTCCTGCTCGGATTTGACGTGACGAACCCGAATGCATTTCCGTTGCCGGTTGAATCTATCAGCTACAGAATTCTATTTGATGAGCAGAAATTCGCAGGTGGCACGACATCGGCAAGTTTCTCAATTCCCGCACATGGCGATGGAAAATTCAGCTTGAGCGTCGAGACCGATTTTCTGGGATCCGCCACGCAAATAACGTCATTGTTAAGTGGCGGTGTACCTGAACACGTTGAATATGAATTGCAAGGCAGCTTGTCTGTCGACATTCCCCTGGTACGACCGCTGGCGTTCTCAAACAGTGGCGTGATACCCATCGAAAAAGATCGCTTCTGATCACAGATCGCTTGCGCCACAATCTGTGCGCCGGTTGCGCACGCGTTTATTTTGATTCATCCTGTGGCGGCTCCATCTAAGTGAGTGCAGTCAGACGCCTGGCGTCTGCAAAAATATCCGCAGGGGAAAAAAATGAATATTTTTAAGCGCGCGCACGAATTCGTGGCGATCATAATCGGGGTTTCCATACTGGCGCTGTCTGCCAATGCACAGCTTCCGCCACCGAAGGACCCGTCGGACCTGCTTTCGGATAAGTACACCGGCACGAGTTACTCACCCTATGCCGGCCGAAATTTCCCGACGTTCCCGCTGTGGGGCGATACCCATCTGCATACCGGCAATTCATTCGACGCCGGCGCCTTCGGCAACACACTTATGCCCGCAGATGCGCTTCGCTTTGCCCGTGGTGATGAAATCACGGCTTCAAGCGGAATGCCGGTCAAGTTGTCGCGACCGCTGGACTGGGTCGTGGTGGCCGATCATTCAGATAACGTTGGCTTCTTCCCGGACCTGATAGCGGGAAAGCCGCACATTCTGAGCAATCCAACTGGCAAGGACTGGTACAACCGCATCATGGCCGGTGACGGTCCGGGAGTCGCCTATGAAATGATTGGTCTGTTTGCCAACGGTAATTTCCCAAAGGACCTGATGTATTGGCCGGATACGGCGGCATTCAAATCGGTGTGGCAAAAGAACATTGACGCGATGGAGGAGTACAACGATCCGGGGACCTTCAGTGCCATCATTGGCTACGAATGGACGTCATTGGTCACCGGCAACAACATGCACAGGGTGGTGATGTATCGGGACGGAGCCGACAAGGCATCACAAATGGTGCCCTACACGACATACGAACCCTACGGCAGCCCGAATCCTCGCGAACTCTGGAAGTGGCTCACCAACTACGAGCAGGAAACGGGTGGCGACGTCCTGGCAATTGCGCACAACGGCAACCTCGCGAATGGCATCATGTTCCCGGTGCGTGCGCAATACGATGGCAAACGACTTGACGACGAGTACGTTGCAGAGCGCAGCAAGTGGGAGCCGCTTTACGAGGCCACACAAATAAAAGGCGACGGCGAGGCGCATCCTTTCCTGTCACCGAGTGACGAATTTGCGGACTATGAAACCTGGGATATCGGCAACCTGGACACGACGCCTGCGGTGAAAACCGATGACATGCTGGCGGGAGAATACGCTCGCGAGGCGTTGAAGAACGGCCTGGCGATCGAAGCAAGGTTAGGCACCAATCCCTACAAGTTTGGCATGATTGGCTCGACCGATAGTCATACGGGATTGTCGACCGCGCAGGAAGACAATTTTTTCGGCAAACATACGGGTGCGGAACCGAAGCCAGAACGCATGGAGCATCCGTTCCTCGAAAACGACAAAGGCATCATCATGGGTTGGGGTATGGTCGCCTCCGGTCTGGCTGCAGTGTATGCGGAAGAAAATACTCGCGAGGCCATTTTTGACGCGATGGAGCGCAAGGAAGTCTACGCAACGACCGGCAGTCGCATGATGGTGCGATTTTTTGGTGGCTGGGATTTTACCGATGCTGACATGGCAAGCCGTAATCCAGCCTTTGCGGGCTACCAGAAAGGCGTACCGATGGGCGGCGATCTCGTTGCCGCTCCTGACGGCGTTGCACCCAATTTTATGGTCTATGCACTAAAAGATCCCATCAGCGGCAACCTCGATCGCATCCAGATTGTCAAAGGCTGGCTGGACGATGATGGAGATACGCAAGAGCACGTGTATGACGTAGTCTGGTCCGGATCTCGCAGACCGGGTGCGGACGGCAAATTGCCAGCAGTCGGCAATACCGTTGACGCTGCGACGGCCAATTTTACCAATTCGATTGGTGCATCCGAGCTGGCGACTGTTTGGGTTGATCCGGATTTTGACCCGGCGCAGCGCGCATTTTACTACGCAAGAGTTCTGGAAATTCCGACACCGCGCTGGTCTACCATTGAAGCACTACGATTCGGAATTTCGATTCCGGAGGGCGCGCCCGTGTCAACCCAGGAGCGTGCCTACACCTCGCCTATCTGGTACACGCCGTAATACCTGAATGCTCCGCCAGCAGACCATGGTCTGCTGGCGGAGCACAGGAATTACGACTCAATTTCTTCGTCATAAGACGGAAATCGAATCTTAAAGGCGACGCCATTGTCAGT
>JBLHLN010000076.1:0-8862 GCA_047620565.1 Woeseiaceae bacterium | reverse complement strand
CTCTCGCAAGGTGACAAAAATTGTCACCTTGCGACAATGATTGACGGTTAATGCCCCGCCTGCGCTAATCCTTTGCGCGAGTCAGTGACTCAATAATTCCAATATTACTTTTACACTCAACAGCTTACGGTGAGCAGCGAAAAGTTGGCACGGGGATTGCTTTATACCCTGTACAGGCGGCAACGCCGTTTATTGATTTGACTGACAGACACACATTTTCATGGAGATTGAAATGAAGAAAGTTCAACAGGGTTTTACATTGATCGAACTGATGATCGTAGTTGCGATTATCGGTATTTTGGCTGCTATCGCTATTCCTGCTTACCAGGACTACACGATTCGCGCACAGGTATCTGAAGGTTTGAACCTTGCTGCAGGCGCAAAAGCTGCAGTAACCGAGTACTTCCAGGACCAGGGTGCGTTTCCTACCGATAACGTAGAAGCTGGAATCGAGGTCCCGGGTGCCATTCTGGGCCAGTACGTCGACCAGGTTAGCGTGACTGGCAATCTTGCTAACGGCATCGTCACCGTACGCTATTCGGATTCGCTTCCGCAGCGCGCTAACGCGGCGATCAACGCCGCCACGCTCGTTATGACGGCTACGAATAATGGCGGCAGCGTCTCCTGGGGCTGCGCCGCAGGTGTTACTCTTGTGGCGAAGTGGCTGCCGGCCGCTTGTCGATAAGGCATGAGTAGATGGTTGCCTAGGCAATCATCTAAAGAAACAGAGAAGCCCCGCCTGGTGCGGGGCTTTTTTTGTGGCCGCATGAATGAGCACGCCGCCCGCTGTGCGGTTGAAATGCGACGTGACCTGGATCACATTATTCGCATTGACGCGCTCGGATGAAATATTCTGCCATTCCCGTTACGATTCCGGTCAATTGAGCGACCAGCTCTGGCATAAAAACAAGCAATAAGACCGAACGGAATTTCGTCATGCAGCAGCGCAGCAGGGGCTTCACCCTCATCGAACTAATGATCGTCGTGGCGATCATCGGTATTCTTGCGTCGCTCGCAGTTTCTGCCTATCAAACTTATACAGTCAGGGCACAGATTTCCGAGGGTCTGATATTCGCCACGGGGGCCAAGGTCCCGATTGTTGATGCCTACACCAACGGCGGCGTGGCGCCAGCCAATCGCGCGGCCGCCGGAATGACGCCGATGCCGACTGACTCACGCGGCAGCTACGTGAGTTCCGTTGAGATCAACGATGGTCGAATCGATGTAACGTTCGGCGGGCCGCTCGTTCACCAGGACATCATTGGTGAGACCCTGTCAGTGACGCCCTATGAGACTCCCGGCAACATCGTCATCTGGCGTTGCGGCAATGCGGCTGCGCCGGCAGGGAACCTGCTGGCCGGCGGTGCAGCGCATACTCCACCATCGATGGACGTCCGCTATCTACCTGCAAGTTGTCGTTAATTCGAGCCCCGTTTGAGGCCGCGATATAAGCAAAATACGACGGCAAATCCGTCGAATTGGCATTAATTTGCCTGTTTGACTTAATGAAATTTCGCAACTGTGAACAACAGCACAAAATCCAGTTGAATCGGGCACTTGGATCAGTGAGACTGTACAGCTCAAAGATACGGCTCGACGCAGTTCAGGGATTCCAACCGACATGGCAGTAACGGCTTCTCAATCGTCTCTATCAGGCCTTCCAAGGCGGCTGGTGCAGGACGGTATTATCTCTGAAGACAGTATTCAGGAAGCGATGGAAGCTGCCCGCAAAGCCAAGACCCCGCTGGTGTCATACCTGGTGCAAAACGAGCTCGCAGAGTCGCGCGGCATAGCAGTCGCAGCATCTCATGAGTTCGGTGTGCCGTTACTGGACCTGGATGCCGTTGAGATTGACCTCGACACGCTGCGTGCCGTCGATCAGAAACTGCTGAACAAACACCAGGTTTTGCCGCTGATAAAACGCGGCCAGCGATTGTTCCTGGGGATATCTGATCCAACCAATTTGCAGGCCATCGACGACGTCAAGTTCCAGACCAGTCTGCGAATTGACCCGGTTGTTGTCGAAGAGTCCAAACTGCAGGAGCGCATCAACAAAGCGCTCGAGGCAATGGACACGACAATGTCCTCTCTCGATGACGAGGATTTTGATCTCGAGAACCTGGATGTTAGCAGTGGCGAAGATGAACAGGACGATGTGTCCAAAGACGACATCGAAGATGCACCGGTCGTTCGTTTCGTCAACAAGGTTTTGCTTGACGCCATCAAACGTGGCGCTTCGGACGTCCATTTCGAGCCCTACGAGAAAATATTTCGCGTCAGGACCCGGCTGGACGGTGTCCTTTCAGAGGTCGCACAACCACCGGTCGCCCTCGCCAACAAAGTTTGTGCGAGGCTGAAAGTTATGTCTCGCATGGATATTGCGGAACGGCGTGTACCGCAGGACGGCCGCATCAAAATGCGCCTCTCCAAGAATCGCGCCATCGATTTTCGTGTCAATACCTGCCCGACGTTATTCGGCGAGAAGATCGTTTTGCGTATTCTCGATCCTTCCAGCGCCAAACTGGGTATCGACGCGCTGGGCTATGACGAGCAGCAAAAGAACCTGTATCAGAAACACCTGAACAAACCTTATGGAATGATCCTGGTAACGGGCCCTACCGGTTCCGGTAAAACAGTATCGCTATACACCGGTCTCAACATTCTGAATACCGTGGATCGCAACATATCGACTGCGGAAGACCCGGCAGAAATAAACTTGCCAGGCATCAACCAGGTAAACGTTAATCCCAAAGTCGGGTTGACCTTCGCCTCGGCACTGAAAGCATTTTTGCGTCAGGATCCGGACATCATCATGGTAGGTGAGATTCGTGATCTTGAAACCGCGGAGATTGCTATCAAGGCAGCGCAAACGGGCCACCTCGTGTTGTCGACATTGCATACCAACGATGCGCCACGAACGCTGACACGACTCGTAGACATGGGCGTGAAGCCCTACGCAATCGCAACATCAGTCAGTTTGATTATCGCCCAGCGGCTCGCCAGACGCCTCTGTGACAACTGCAAAGAAGTCAGGGACGTACCCCGGGAAGCGCTCGAAAAAGAGGGTTTCGATGCAGAAGATCTTGAAAACGGTATGACGATATTTGGTCCGAATGGATGCAAGACCTGTAATGAAGGCTATAAAGGTCGCCTCGGTATCTTCCAGGTAATGGAAGTCAGCGAGACGATGGGCAGAATAATAATGGAAGGCGGCAACGCAATACAGATTGCCGACCAGGCAGCAAACGAGGGGGTTCTGGATTTGCGCCGGGCGGGTTTGAATAAGGTTAGGGATGGACTGACCAGCCTGGAGGAAATCAACAGGGTTACGATCGAATAGAGCGTTCCCGACTATTGTTACTCGATTAACTAAAAGAGAACTACGATGGCAGAATCAGCGGTACTAGGTAATTCACCTTTCCTGTGGGAAGGCACTGATCGCAAGGGCAACAAGATCAAGGGCAAGAGCATGGCGTCTAATGAGTCCGCCGTGCGCGCCGATTTGCGTCGCCAGGGCGTTGTCCCCAGCCGTATCAGGAAGCAAAGCCCCGGATTGTTTAAGGGCAAAGGCAAGATCACGATGGGCGACATCGCGATCTTCAGTCGGCAGCTCGCAACCATGCTCGCCGCCGGTATTCCACTTGTGCAGGCATTCGAAATTGTCGGCAACGGGCACGAAAACCACGCGATGCAGAAACTGATTATGGCTGTCAAAACTGACGTGGAAGGCGGCAGCTCATTGGCAGAAGCCATCGCCAAACACCCATTATATTTCGACGATCTTTTTGTCAACCTCGTAGAGGCCGGTGAACAAGCCGGCGCGTTGGAAACGCTGCTGGACAAGATCGCGACATACAAAGAAAAAACCGAGGCAATCAAGAAGAAAATCAAGAAGGCTTTGACCTACCCGGCGGCAGTTCTGGTCGTCGCTTTCGTCGTCACGATCATTCTCCTGATTTTCGTCATACCGGCTTTCGAGGACCTGTTTCAGGGTTTCGGCGCCGATTTGCCTGCGTTTACCCGGGTGGTCATCGATTTGTCGGTGTTCGTGCGTGAACAGGGCTGGATTCTGGCCATCATGATCGGCGCAGCCGTCTATACGTTTTTCTATTTCAAGAAGCGCTCGCGCCCGATGCGGCATTTCCTCGACAGAGTCGCGTTGAAAGCACCTATCATCGGCCCGATTCTGCAGAAGGCCTCCATCGCCCGATATGCAAGAACGTTGTCAACCATGTTCGCAGCAGGCGTGCCGTTGGTTGAGGCGCTTGAATCAGTTGCGGGAGCGACCGGCAATATCGTCTACGAGATCGGCGTTTTGAAAATGAAAGACGAAGTCGCCACGGGACAGCGTCTGCAGCAAGCCATGGAAAATACCGACTTGTTCCCCAACATGGTTATCCAGATGATTGCGGTGGGTGAAGAATCCGGTTCCCTCGACGAGATGTCGTCGAAGGTTGCAGACTTCTACGAAGAAGACGTCGACAACGCGGTTGATAACCTGTCCAGTTTGCTCGAGCCGATGATCATGGCGATTCTCGGCGTGCTGGTTGGTGGGCTTGTTGTGGCCATGTACCTGCCTATCTTCAAAATGGGATCGGTTATTTAGACTGGTCTCCGCAGTTTGGAAAGATAATAATGAAGCGGCGCCTGTGGGCGCCGCTTTTGCATTGACAGACTGACATACAGGACCACAATTCCAATGCAGCAATTATTCGGCAACTCGCCGGCACTTTTTTACGCCTTTGCATTCGTATTGGCACTTCTTATAGGCAGTTTTTTGAACGTGGTTATTTACCGGCTTCCTGTCATGATGGAGCGGGATTGGCGAGCGCAATGCGAGGAAATCAGCGCAACGCCGGCAAGCGACCTGCCACAAGGTCGCTTTGATCTTATTGCGCCCGGATCAAGCTGCCCAGCGTGTGGCCATCGCATCACTGCACTACAGAATATTCCCGTTCTGAGCTATCTGTTCCTGGGCGGCAAGTGCGCCGGATGCAAGGCGCCGATTTCTCGCCGCTACCCTGCCGTCGAATTGCTAACTGCTGTCCTCAGTGCGGTCGTCGCATGGCGTTTCGGTTTCGGCTGGGAAGCTGCGGCGGGCATAGCGCTAACATGGACGCTGGTTGCGATTAGCGCTATTGATATTGACCATCAGATTATTCCCGATTCGATTTCCCTGCCGCTGATCTGGGCCGGGCTGTTCATAAGCCTTTTTTCTCCCCTGCCCGGGGCGGACATGCTTTTTATTGATCCGGGCGTGGCGATCGCCGGCGCGTTGGCGGGTTACCTGAGCCTGTGGAGTATTTATCACCTGTTTCGCCTGGTGACCGGCAAGGAAGGTATGGGCTACGGCGACTTCAAATTGCTGGCTGCACTGGGTGCGTGGCTGGGCTGGCAAATGCTGCCACTCATCATATTGCTATCCGCGGTCGTAGGCGCTGTCACCGGCATCATGATGATCGTGTTTCGTCAGCATGAGCGCAGCGTGCCGATTCCATTTGGCCCGTACCTGGCAGCAGCAGGGTGGATCGCGATGCTTTGGGGCCCTGACATCATGACGTCCTACCTGGACTACATGAGCTAGCGCGGTGGAAGCAGCGCGGATCAGACCGCTACGCATCGGACTCACCGGCGGAATCGCCAGCGGCAAGTCCCTGGTCGCAGATTGTTTTGCAGAGCTTGGTGTAACGGTGGTGGACACGGATGTCATAGCCCGGCAAGTCGTCTCGCCCGGCTCGCCTGCACTCCAGGAAATCAGCGAATCATTCGGCGCCGAAGTAATTTCGCCAGACGGCACGCTTGATCGAGGCGCCATGCGCAGCGTCATATTTTCAGACGAAAACAGGCGCCTGCAACTGGAGGCAATACTGCATCCGCGCATTCGTCGTGAAGCCGAGCAACAGGTCGCCACCGTTTCCGGGCACTATCTCATCATCGTGGTGCCGCTGCTGGTGGAGTCGCCGATGCAAGCAATGATGGACCGAATCCTGGTTGTAGATTGTGCAGAAGACACGCAGATCGCACGACTAATGGCGAGAGACGTGGAAACCGAACAGCAGGCGCGTCGCATAATGGCGACACAGGCCAGCCGCAAAGATCGCCTCGCAATTGCCGACGATGTCATTTCGAATGACGGAGAAATCGAGGACATGCGGCAACAAGTCCATACGCTGCACCATTCCTATTTGGACTTGCCGCAGGTCGGAGAATTCTGATTTGCCTGAACACTGCGCGTGACGCAAAATACTCGCATGTCCGCTACCGCATCCCACGCATCGTCACCGCAAACCAATCGTCAATCGGCTGAATATGAGCAGCCTTTGAATGAACGCATGCGAACGTTTTTGCGTCTTGAATTTCTCTATCGGCAAATGCTCTACAACTGCGACCTCGACAATGACTGGGCAACCCGTGCGGCAACTTCAAGTCTGCTGGAAATTATGGCCATTCTGGCCCGCGGTGACATTCGCAGCGATGTGCACAAAGAGCTGGATCACCAGATTGACGTACTGGAGAAGTTCCAGGCGCAGCCCCAGGTGGACACAAAACGACTGGGCGCACTAATTGGCAATCTCGCAGCCAGTCGGGAAGAAGTGGATTCTGTCGGCACCCAATTTATGCAGGCGCTGAAAGACAGCGAATTCCTCAGTTCGATCAAACATCGCAGCGCAATTCCGGGTGGCACCTGCGAATTTGATCTGCCTGAATACAGTCACTGGCTTCGGCAGCCATTTCCCCGGCGGCAGCAGGACATGGCAGTTTGGCTGGAGATTATTCGCCCTGTTTGCGATGCGGTAATTGAATTGCTGTGGCTAATGCGTGAAATCGCCCAGCCGGCGGACAAAGTGGCCATAAACGGCATGTATCAACATCGCATGCAAAAAGACGCCAGTTGCCGTTTGCTGCGGGTCACGCTGCCGGTAACCAGCAAGCTCTATCCGGAAATCAGCGGCAGTCAGCACAGATTTACTGTGCGCTTCCTCGAATGGTCAACAATCGACAGCAGGGCGGTACAGACCGGGCACGACATCGATTTTCAAATCAGCGTTTGCTGACAGTTAAACGGCACCCCATCAGTCGGAACCGATACGCTCGCCGCCGAACCGTGCTATCAGCGCATCAATGACCGGCACATCTGCGGGAAGCAACAGGTTCGAATCCAGGTTGTCGATCGAAATCCACGACAGTTGCTGACCTTCCGCGCCGCCCGGCGTTCCCGTCCAACCGCTAACGAGGAAGAAGTCAATCGCCACATGGGTATCAGGATACGCATGCGACAGGCTATGGAAGTGCTCGAACCTCGTGATTGAGATTCCCAGTTCTTCCGCTAACTCGCGCTGCAAAGCATCCTCAGCAGACTCGCCTGACAATAGTTTGCCACCCGGAAACTCCCAGTAGTCGCGCATAGATTTCGCGCGTTGCCGGTCTGCTATAAGCACTTGCCCGGAGTTGTCCAGTAGAATTCCTGCGGCAACTTGCAGGGGCGGAAGCAACTGCGTCAGGCCAGTTTCCCGTGACACTGTTTGAACTTCTTGCCGGATCCGCATGGGCAGGGTTCGTTGCGGCCGACCTTTCGCTCGCCCCTCACGAATTGTTCTACTGCCGGTGCGGCAGGCGGCGGAGCACCTTGCGGTCCCTGTTGCTGGGGCTGTCCCAGTGCAGGCGCTTCGGCATGCTGGAATTCCATCGCCTGGGTTGCGCGTCGTTCTGCCTCCATCCGCTGTACGTCCTGCTCACTCTGGATACGCACACGTGAAATGATACTGATGGTGTCGTGTTTCACTTGCTCAAGCATCTCACCGAACATCTCGAACGCCTCGCGCTTGTATTCCTGCTTCGGATTCTTCTGCGCGTAGCCGCGAAGACCAATACCCTGTCGCAGGTAATCCATTGCCCCGAGATGTTCCTTCCAATGGAAATCCAGCTGCTTCAGCATTACTTCCTTTTCAACGTGTCGCATCAGCGGCGCGCCAATTGCGTTCACTTTTTCCTCGTAGTTGTCCTGCATAGTCTTTATGCAACGCTCACGAATTTGCTCTTCGTTCATTTTGGCGTCTTCCTGCAACCACTTCGGCACATTCATGTCCGTGGCGAATTCACTTTCAAAGGCTTGCGCCAGCCCTTCAGCATCCCACTGTTCGTCGAAACTTCCCGGCGGGACGTATTGATTGATCGCCATGCCAACGACTTCCTCGCGAATGGCGGAGATCGAATCTTCAATTTCCTCCGCAGCCATCAATTCGGAACGCTGGTGATAGACCACTTTTCTCTGGTCATTCGCAACATCGTCATATTCGAGCAGGTTCTTGCGAATATCGAAGTTATGAGACTCAACTTTGCGTTGCGCTTTCTCGATTTGTCGTGACAGCAGTTTGCTTTCAATAGCCTCACCTTCGCGCATGCCCGCGCGCGAAAGCAGCGCCTTAGTTCTCTGCGGATCGCCGAAGATGCGCATGAGACTATCTTCCATGGAAAGGTAAAAGCGGCTTGAGCCGGGATCACCTTGTCGACCGGAGCGACCACGTAGCTGGTTGTCAATTCGGCGTGATTCGTGACGTTCTGTACCAACAATGTGTAATCCACCTGCCTCAAGCACGACATTGTGGCGTTCCTTCCAGTCGGCACGAATTTCCTCTTCGCTGCCAGAACCATCCTGCCCGGCAATCAGCTCTGCTTCGAGGTTTCCGCCAAGTACGATGTCGGTGCCACGACCTGCCATATTCGTCGCGATGGTTATCGCACCAGGCCGGCCAGCCTGTTGTACAACTATAGCTTCCCGCGCATGTTGTTTGGCATTTAGAACTTCATGCTGGATGTCTTGTTTCTTCAGAATCCCGGACAGCAACTCAGATGTTTCAATTG
>JBLHLN010000075.1:0-8928 GCA_047620565.1 Woeseiaceae bacterium | reverse complement strand
TAAGCTCTGGCTGGCGCACGGAATTACCAGCGGCCGGACCGTAGGCACCGTTAATTCCCGCTGGATGATCGAGACCGCGCAGCGCAGCGCGAGAAATGAAATCACCGGGCCGCGCATGGAAGTCTATCCGATGTTTAATACGACTTCGCTAGGCCTGGAGGCTGCCAATACGCCTGAGGAAGCCAGAGAGCATATCCAGCTAATGAAAAAATTGGGCGCGTCAGGCGTAAAATTTATTGGCGCACCTGAAGACGTGCTGAAGGCGGCGTTGGACGAGGCCGAAGAGCAAGGTCTCAACTCGACAATGCACCACGCGCAAATAGCGGTTATGCATTCCAATGTTCTGGCAACATCTGCGGCAGGGTTAAAAGGAATGGAGCATTGGTACGGTTTACCGGAGGCAATGTTTGAGGACCAGTTGATTCAGCAATACCCGCCAGATTATATCTACCAGAATGAGCAAGACCGTTTCGGCGAGGCCGGCAAGCTCTGGCAACAAGTCGCCAAGCCCGGTTCCGACAAATGGAACAGCGTAATGGACACGCTGCTGGAGCGAGACTTTGGAATGTCGCCGACATTTAATGCCTACATTGCTACCCGCGATGTAATGCGCGAGGCACGCGCGATATGGCATGAAGAATATACGCATCCAAGTCTCTGGCATTTCTACCGTCCGAATCGAACCCTCCACGCTTCGTATTGGTATTACTGGACGCTTGAGGATGAGATCAGCTGGAAGAACAACTTCAGGCTCTGGATGCAGTTCGTAAATGAGTATAAGAATCGCGGCGGCCGGGTAACGGCGGGTTCAGACTCCGGATACACCTATAATTTGTATGGCTTCGGCTATATAGAAACCCTTGAGTTGTTGCGCGAGGCCGGTTTTTCGCCTCTGGAAGTAATTCATTCTGCAACCTTGCAGGGTGCGCGCCAGCTATGGATTGATGATGACGTTGGTTCAATCGAGGTCGGAAAGAAAGCTGATTTCGTAGTAGTCGGGGAAAATCCACTGGAGAACCTCAGCGTGCTTCGGGGCACCGGGGTGATACGGCTCAATGACGAAACAGATCAGCCTGAAAGAGTAGGTGGTGTCCTTTATACGATTAAAGACGGCATTGTTTATGATGCGAAAGAATTGCTGCGTGAAGTTCGCAGCATAGTGCAAGCAGACAAAGACCGGCTCGGCATTCCGCCTGGTCCAATGCCGATTGAAACTGTTCCTTTTGATAATTAGATAGTAGCAGTCGAACTGGATTCCCTGGTCACATTGACCAGGGATTTCAGTAACCAGTGAGAGATGCGTTGTCTGCGCTCTGGAAGAAATGGTGAGAAATATGTCGGAAATAAGAACCTCCTCAAATATTTTGGTCACTGCAGCAGTTTTAGCTGTCACCACTATTGCTTGTTCGCCGCAACCAGAAACCGCGATTGACGACAATTCGTCTGCGAGCGCGAATTCTGCAGTCGTGCGCCCGACAGCAGCGGATTACGGAATACCAGGATCGCGAGAGCGATTCGAAATTCAAAAGGCGATGATTTCGGACAAACTCGAAAGAGCGCTATTACCGGCGATGCGTAATCATGGCATTGACATGTGGATCGTCCTCGATCGGGAAAACAATCCAGACCCACTTCATGTCGAGCTTGGAGGCAGGTTTTCCGGCGTGCGCGCGGCGTATATTTTCTTTGATAATGGCAGCGATACTCCCGAGAAAATCTATTATGCCTCGCACGAACAACCTGCGAATTCTGTCATCGCCCAGGTTTATGACGAAAAAATATACTACGGCTACAGCAAGGAAGGCCTGACGCCACACCTGCGTAAATTAATTTTCGAAAAAGATCCGAAAAGTATAGGCGTCAACACTTCGCACACCCTGCCTGAAGCAGACGGCCTGACCGTGGGGCTCAGTAATTTTCTCATTGACACAATCGGAGAAGAGTATGCCGATCGCATCGTTTCGGCAGAGCTGGTTGTAAGAGATTTTCGCCTCAATCGCACGGCATTGGAAACAGAGATTTATACGAAACTTCTTGCGTGGTCCGCGAGATGGATGGAAGAAGCGCTCAGTACTGCAAATGTCGTGACGGGAGAAACGACTTCTGCAGATATAGCGTGGTGGCTGCAGGATCGTGCTCTCGAGCTGGGCGTTACCGGAGGTGGCACAGTGCGTGTTGTGCGGGAAGGCGTGCTTCTGCCGGTACATGATCCCTACATCACGCTGGAGCCCGGGGACATCATAGGTATCGACGGTGGTCTGGACTACCTCGGTTACGCAATTGACATCAAGCGAACCGCGTACATATTGCAGCCTGGTGAGACGGTAATGTCAGAAAACCTGTTAGCGGCGTGGCGGGCTGCGCATGACATGGGGGATATCTACGCGGGCAAAATGGTACCGGGCAGCATAGGGCATGAAAACTGGGCAAGCATCAACAAGGAGGCGGAATCGATGGGTTACAGAGCTGTCGGTCCGGACTCGGGTGGCGATGCAGTGACTTCCGATGCTCCCGAGGTTGGAATTTACGGGCATTCTGTCGGCAACGTTGCCCACGACATTGGTGCGCGTGTTGCCGCGGATCTCCCTTTCGCCTACGGAGATCGTGTGCGCTTCCCGCTTGTAGAGAATGAATGGGCATCGATCGAGCTGCATGTGAGCACACCGATTCCCGAATGGGGCGGGAAGACGTGGTATGCGAGGTTTGAAGAGACTGCGCAGATTACCGCAGATGGTGTGAAGTGGCTTATTCCAACACAGACGGACGTTTTCCTGATCGAACCGACGCCGTGATCCGCGGGCTGCGAGCCCAGTCCGCTCGTATCCCGGCAAAACGGACTCCATAATCCGTATTTATTCTCGACTATTCCGGCATATTCATCTACCTATGCATGCAGGAATACCCAAGACTATGGCTCTCGACAAAGTTCATAGGAAACGCAAATGAATTTCGGTGACAAACTAAGACAACTGAGAAACGACAAACAACTCACGCAGCCGGAGTTGGCCGAAGCGATGGGGATCGAACAGTCTTACTTGTCTAAACTGGAGAATGACAAGTCCCTGCCGTCTAATGATGTGCTGAATCGGATTCTTGACGTATTCGATCTCGAACTCGGCGAAATGATCAGCGACCTGGGGCAGGGCGCCAAAAATCAATTACGACAGTTGCCTGACGTTGCGGCGCACCTTAATAAGCAAAAACAGCAGATCATCGGCAATCGGCGACGCTGGCTCATCGCATCCGCACTTTTTCTTTCCCTGGGTGTTGCGCTGATCTACGCGGGCAACGAGCATCTGTTTTTTTCCAACTATGCTTACCAATATAAATCTGACGGCATTCTCCACGATGGCGAGCCGAAAGAATTGTTGCATAGCCCAGCACAGTACATACCGATCTCTGGAGGTCATGAAGAGTCCGCCAGGTTTCTAAGTTCAATCCAGGCAAGGCTGGATGAAAGCTACGTTCAATACGGCGAATTTAATGGCAACATTTTCAATGTGCCGGTGGAGGGTGGATCGCGAACCTACTACATCACCGATGAGACCGAAATCGACCCGTGGCAAAGCAAGGCCGTCGTGTTTTTGGGCGTCCTGCTAACCATGTTCGGCGCGACCGGAATTTTGCTGGAAAGAAAGCTGTCCCAATAATGCGTAGGAGCGCGCCCCGGCGCGCGATCACAGTTAGCCGACCAAATGCACAAATGCCACCCACGCCCCGGACGCTACGAAGCCAAAGGTTGCTGCAATGGCAAACGGAAATAACGCAGCAAGACCCCACAGTGTCCCGGGATGAACCCGCCTCTCCGTAACGAGATCGCGAACGATCATTGAAGTCAGCAAAAGCAGGAAGCACAGCAATGCAAATGCGGCTTCCGGCGGCTCGACTGGGAGCCAGTACAGGTTTTTCACAGCGAGCTCGTTCAACGCCGGGATTCTCGCAATCCTATCCAGCGCCGGCGCAAGTATCGGCATAGACGCCATCAACATCAGGCGCTTGTGAGTGGCAGGTTTGTGGCGGAAGAAGATGCCAAGCGAGACGCATGATGCAAACATGAATACCGAGAGGATATTTCCCGCGCCCCGCATTGGCTGCTCACTGATTGTAGGTGCATCCCGGAGCGCCACTATCCACAGTCCAGTGGTTGCCACACCGACAGCAAGCACTGCGCCGAATACACCCAATCGCCGATGCAATTGAACACGACTTGATGCGACGAGATACGGCTGGATGAAGGCGAGAACAAACCAGGCTGTCAGCACCGTGCCATGCACATACAAATGTGCCGGCAATGCTGGAAAATCGAAATACGGATGCAAATAAAAACTTCGCGAAAAGCCAGTGAGCGCCAGGGCAAGAAAAGACCCCAACATGAACAAATAGAATCGATTCCGATGCATTATTCGATTGCCGCCTGAATTATTCCGACCGGTTTATTATTGCAGAATCCTCCTGCATCTGCTGCCGGGTCCCATGCAAACGCGAAAATCAGCACACTCCGTGCTACCTTTCGTATTAGCTCCCTGGCTTACAACAACAAAAATTGAGGGGAAAACCATGAAGCAGTATGCAGCTGAATTTGTTGGCACGTTCTGGTTAGTTCTGGGCGGGTGTGGCAGTGCGGTCCTGGCCGCGGCATTTCCGGATGTTGGTATTGGATTACTGGGCGTGTCTCTCGCATTCGGCTTAACGGTACTAACGATGGCATATGCGATCGGTCACATATCCGGTTGCCACCTCAATCCTGCCGTTTCTATTGGCCTGTGGGCCGGTGGACGTTTTGGTGCGGGTCAGCTGTTGCCCTACATAGCAGCCCAGGTTGCCGGCGCAATCGTTGCGGGTGGCGTTCTACTAACGATCGCCAGCGGTCAGGCAGGTTTTGATGTCTCGGCCGGGTTTGCATCAAACGGTTTTGGCGAGCATTCACCGGGCGGCTATACAATGATGGCCGCGCTGGTCACAGAAATTGTGATGACGATGATGTTCCTGATAATCATCATGGGCGCCACGGACAAGCGTGCGCCAGCCGGTTTTGCGCCGATCGCGATCGGTCTGGGTCTGACCTTGATTCACCTGATAAGCATTCCGGTGACTAACACGTCGGTCAATCCGGCCAGAAGCACCGGTGTTGGCATTTATGTCGGTGACTGGGCCGTGTCGCAGTTGTGGCTGTTCTGGGTCGCGCCGATCGTTGGCGCAGTAATCGGCGCGGTGATTTACAAGTTTATCGCCGGCGATCAGGAGTAACTCACCGCCGGATGCTTTTATCTGCGCGGCGTTCTGCGCTGGAACTAGGGTCACAGAGACCGCAGGGACAGTTCCCGTTATCGTAAAAAGTAAACTGTCCCTAGAAATCACACCATTTCGATCAGCCGGATTTTAGCGCGTCCCGAATTTCGGTCAGCAATTGAACTTCTGCTGATGGCTTCGCTGGCTCTGCTGGTTTTTCTTCTTCTTTCTTTTTCATTTTGTTCATACCCCGAATCACCATGAAAATTGCGAATGCGATAATAACGAAGTCCAGAACATTGTTAAAAAATACGCCGTAGTTGATCGTAGCGGCGCCGGCTTCTTGCGCAGCAGTTAGTGAGGCGTACTCATTGCCGGAAAGATTAATGTACAACTGGCTAAAATCGACGTTGCCAACGACCATCCCTATTGGCGGCATGACGACGTCTGCAACAAACGAGCTGACAATTTTCCCGAACGCAGCGCCAATAATAATGCCGACTGCCATGTCCATAACGTTGCCACGCATGGCAAATTTTTTGAATTCTTCTAACATGGTATTTCCTCAATTACGACGGTTACTCTGCAAATATAACGCAGTATATTTGTTGCCGGGGAATTATAACTTAGATTGTGCGGGCATCAAAAAGTTAGGTAATCATTGTTTGTTTTTTCTTGACCACTTTTAGAACAATTGACGAAGAGGCGTCTTTTACGGCGGGCATGCTTAACAGATCGCCATCGATAAACTGACCGAATGAATCCAGGTCTTTCGCGACGACTTCCAGCATGAAATCGATGTTGCCCGACAACATGTGACATGCCTGAACTTGCGAATGTTCTCGAACCTGTCGCCGAAATTCTTCTGCAAGGGCAGGTGACTGCCGGTCCATGCTCACTGCGACAAAGGCCTTCACCTGGTGGCCAAGTTCAGCTTCGTTCAGATTGACCGTAAAGTTTTCGATGGTGCCTTTTTCGACCAGTGACTCGACCCTTCGCTGGCAGGCGCTTGCCGAAAGGTTGATGCGGCTGGCCAACTGAGACCAACTGATGCGACCTTCCTTTTGCAGCGCGGACAGGATGCGTGTGTCATATTTGTCCATTGGGCAAAAATCCTGCAAGAAAAATAGATAATGATAGGAAAAACTGCGCAAATCAAGGTTATGTGCCATGAAAACGCCCGCACCCTGCCTGGTTTCTGGCCTAGACTGGTGGCCTGCCCGAACAACACCAGACACGGCCGGAGACACCCATGTCATATCTCAAAAAAATCGATCACGTATCCTATGCTTGCGAGTCAGGAAGCATCGAAAAATGGGCGTGGTTTCACATTGAAGTTGAAGGTGGCACGTTGATCAAACGTATTGACGACGCGCGTCCCGGTGACCCAAATAGCAGTATGAAAATCTGGTGCATCGATTACGGCGATTTCGGTATTGCGTTGATTGAAGGTATTGATCGCGCCGAAAAGTCGCAGGTAACCAGTTTCGTCGACAAGCATGGTGATCATTCCTGCCAGCATGTTGCTTACGACTGCCACAGCCTCGATAAATTTATCGGCCATATGAAATCACTGGGTGGTCATCCACGCGGCAATGTCCTGGTTCAGGACGATGGCTTTGGAATTCTTAAGCAGATGTTTGCCAAAGGTTATGCAAGTGGCCATGCCGGCGAGGCAACATTTCCGGAATATTGTGAACGTCCCGAAACTGAGGACGCAGCGAAGGAAGTTGAGATTACTTTCTCAAATAAGGCGGGCGGTGAATTCTACAAGCAGGTCCAGAATGCTATTGACGATGGCGACACCGAACCGTTCTTCGATTTCAGTCATATGCCGGCTAAATGGGAAGTTCCAGCTGAGCAACCGAAAGGTGGTGCCGCTGATCCGCACGCAAAACTGGTTGCGGTATAGGAAAAAGTTGCTTCATAAGCTGCTGACAAAGTCCCCGATTTTGTCAGCAGCTTTTTTTATGCGTGTCTCGTCGACCAGGAAACCGATGCGAACGTAGTTGCTGGCGGAATCGCCGAAGCCAAATCCTGGTACAACAGCAACGCCACTGTGCTCAAGTAACGCAGTCGCGAACTGCTCTCCGTCGAGTCCAAGCGCAGAAACGTCAACCATCACGAACATGCCACCGGCCGGCTTGTGACAGGTCAGTCCGTCAATTTTAGCGAGTTCGTCGCACAATACGTCGCGACGATTTTGAAATGCATTATTAAGTCGGGTGACGTCCGCAGAGCATTCCTGCAATGCGAAATTGACTGCATCCTGGGTAAATTGACTAACGCCAAACAGCAAAAATTGCGCAAGATTGTCGAGTTGTCTTGCGAGCGGCTGTGGCGCGATCGTCCAACCAAGTCGCCAGCCGGTCATCGCGTGTGATTTTGAAATGCTGTTCACAACAACAACATTGTTCTTTCCTTCGGGAAGGCTAATGGGCGAAAAATGTTCTCCCTCGTAGACATAGTCGCTGTAAACCTCGTCTGAAATCAGCCACACGCTGTTCCTGCGGCAGATGTCTACAAGAGATGTCCACGCATCCTGGCTGAATACCCCACCGGTCGGATTGCCGGGCGAGTTAGCGAGAATAACGCGTGTTTTGCTGTTAATCGCCTTCTCAATTTTATCCAGGTCCGGCCCGAATCCTCGGTCGGCGGATAGCGGCACACTGACAACCTGCGCTCCGCCGGCACGTGCGACACCCTCATATGTTGCATAAAACGGTTCCAGCAATATCACTTCGTCGTTGGGTTCGGTGAGGCACATGACGGCAGCGAAAAGAGCGCATTGCGCCCCCGGAAAAATACATACCTGGGTGGTATCGATATCCAGCCCATACCTATTCGAGGTGATGTCCGCGATTGTCGTCCGCAAATCCACCTCGCCGGGAATCGGTGAGTAATGTGTGCGGCCACGACGTAACGAATCGACAGCTGCATCCACAATCGCGGTCGGCGTATCAAAATCCGGGTCGCCGACTCCAAGGTGGATTATTTCACGGCCCTCACGCTCCAGTTGATCGGCACGATCAGTCAGCTCCCAGGCACGGGAACGTGGGCCGGAAAAACGCTGGATTGATCTCGGCAACTGCGGCGGTCCGCCATGCAAATAGCGCGGAGCGTCCTCACTCATTATTTGACAACTCAGCGTTTTGTTCCGCCAACGTCGTCGAAGGCGTCCATATGCAGGAACACGTGCGGATTGCGATGACAACGATGCAGGTAATGAGTTTACGAAGATTCACTCGACGGTGGCCTTTTGCAATAAACTAGTTGATCCAGAGAGCAAAATATCACAAACGAAGAATTTGCTATGAGAATAATAGTTGCCCAGCTTATTTTTATTTTGTTGTTGGTCGGTGCGTGCGCGAAGGGGCAGGGCCCCGAAACGGAAGCACCAGCAATAAGCGCCGATGACGAAATTCGGGCCGAACTTGGGCAAATGGCGGATGACTTCCTCAATCATCGTGAAATGCAGGGCTTCCATCACGGCTTGTCGATGGTCGAGGCCTATGCCTGGCAAGACGAGATGGCGCTAATTATGAAGCCTGCACTGGGATCTGTTGTCGGCTACAAGACGGGTGGTCACAGTCCCGGCGTCGCATTTTCCACGTTTCCACCAGGGGGCATTCGAGGCCTGATCCTGGCCGGAATGATGCGTCCGAGTGGCACGATTATTCGGCCGGAACAATTTCGGCG
>JBLHLN010000074.1:0-9052 GCA_047620565.1 Woeseiaceae bacterium | reverse complement strand
GGACCGACAACGCCCTCCGTATACTACTCGCCCGATACTGTCGGATGGCGGAGTCTATGACAATCTCGGGCTCGAGACAGTATTCAAAAATTGTAAGACCCTTATCGTCAGCAATGCCGGTGGTGGCTACAAAACGAAACCTAAAATTCATCGCGATTGGGTACGGCAAAGTTATCGCGTTGTGTCCACCATCGATAACCAGGTGCGAAGTCTGCGGAAGCGCATTTTGCTATCGTCACTCGTTTCGAAAAAACGCTATGGCACCTATTTTAGTATTCGCAGCAATATTGCTCACTACCCGGTCGCTGACAAACTTGACTGCTCGTTTGAAAATACCCAGGAACTGGCGAACATACAGACGAACCTGACGGCACAAGACGTTGTTACGCAACGACGACTCATAAACTGGGGTTATGCCGCCTGTGATGCCGGCATGCGCAGCTGGGTTGAGGACAAGCTGCCCGCTCCTGTCGACTTTCCATTCCCGGATGAGGGCGTCTGATCGAGGCTTTCCTTAGCGCGAACGTTACCGCTAGTAGGCCTGTGCAGGCAGCCAGGTGACCAATGGATCCCATATGAATATCAACGCAAGACCGAGCAATTGCAGGAGAATAAACGGAAGCACGCCGCGATAGATCGTGCGTACATCAATTTCGGCCGGTGCGACGCCTTTTAGATAGAAGATTGCGAAACCAACGGGCGGCGTTAAGAAGGACGTCTGCAGACACACGGCAAAAAGGACGGTAAACCAAACAAGATCAAAACCGAGGTTCTGTACCACCGGCGCAACCAATGGCAGGATAATTAGCGAGATTTCGATCCAGTCGAGGAAGAAGCCCAGCAGGAATGTAGCCGCAAGTATGGTTATGACGATGCCAGTCGGACCGAATGGCAGCCCGGTCAACGCACTCTCGATCAACTCGTCTCCGCCAAGCCCTCGCAGCACCAGCGAGTAGGCAGTGGCACCGACAAAAATGCCGAAAATAAACGCAGTTGTTGTCGTTGTTTGTCCGAGAACGTCATTCATGACACGCGCACTGAGCTTCCTTCTCCCCAGCGCCAGCATCAGAGCTCCAAACGCGCCAACCCCTGCGGCTTCAGTCGGCGTGGCAATACCGAAGAAAATGCTGCCAAGTACCGCAAGTATCAGCGCGAACGGTGCAATTACCGCCCGCAGTACGCCGGCAATCGCACTCCAGTCAACAGGCTCACTTGATTGCACCGGGGGCGCTGCATCACTGGAAACGTGGCTATAAATAACCAGGTAAAGAATGTACAAAAATCCCAACAGTAAGCCCGGAAACACGGCGCCGAGAAACAGGTCGCCTACTGGCATGGCGAGGCGATCTGCCATGAGCACCAGCATGATGCTCGGCGGAATAAGAATGCCCAGCGTTCCAACCGCGCAAACGGTTCCTGCAGCCAGTTCCTTTTTGTAGCCCTGCTCCAGCATCACCGGAAGGCCGAGCAGCGCGAGCAATACGACAGATGCACCAATGATTCCGGTCGTCGCTGCCAACAGAAGTCCGATGATGGTTACTGTAATAGCAAGTCCGCCGCGGACCCGACCGAATATCCGGCCCAGGTTCAGCATCAAATCACTCGCAATGCCTGAGCGCTCCAGCATCAGGCCCATGAAAATGAACATGGGCAGCGCCACCAGCACCCAGTTCTTCATCACATCCCAGATTCGATTCACGCTGAGCGACGCATAAGCCCAATCAACGTTTAGAGAAAATCCCAGGTCAATATCCAGCACGATCGCTATCGCAGTAAACAACACGGACAGCCCGCCGAGCACCCAGGCAACCGGAAATCCAGTCAGGATCAGCCCGATGAACGAGACAAACATCAGTGTTGCCAGGACGTCGTTAATCGACATCTTGGTCACTGTCGAATTCAATCGCTGCCGGGGCGCCGAAAAGAAATGAAGACACTCGAAGCAGGCGCCGGAGACCAGCGGCCAGCAAGAGAATCATGCCTAGCGGCAATACACTCTTGATGACCCAGCGAAATGGCAGGCCGCCCGGTGCGTCGGATACCTCTGCTATCGACCAGGAGTACTGCACAAACGGAAAGGAAAAAATCAGCACCATCAGGACGAATGGCAGAAACAAGAGCAACAGCCCGTACAGCTCAATCCAGGCTTGCGACTTACGTGGCAAACGGTCATGCAAAACATCGACGCGTATATGACTATCAGACGACATGCAGGTTGCCATCCCCACCAAGAAACCAATGGCGTAGAGATGCCACTGTAGTTCTTCAAATTCTATGCGACCCTGGCCGAACGCATATCGCATGACAACGTTGACGACGATAACCATTATCAGGACGAACCACACCCAGGAAACAATGCGTAACAACAGGTTGAACGCACGACCGATTAGCGCTGATAACCAGGTTTCCGGCAGGCTGTCACTGTGCGGCAACAATTCACTGATTTTGTTGGTGTCAACGTTCAATGACAGGACTCAAAAATCGCGCGGAAGATACGCTTTTCGGCTCCAGTGAACGTAGGTCGCGGTAAATTCGCGTTGCGACTTGAGTATTTTTGCGAAATGTTCATCGCGGGCCGCCTCTTCGTCTAAAACTTCGTTCGCTACCTCACGTAATCCTTCGAGTATCTCTGTTGGCAGGGTCTCCGCCGAAATTCCGTCGGCAGCAAAGCCCGCGATCACCGCACCTTGAATAGCTTCTGACTCCGCCAGGGTATTATTGACGTTTGCTCTGCAGCCGGTGCGAAAGAGTGCTCGAGTGTCCGCTTGCAAAGCATTCCAGCTATCCAGATTGATTATCAGGTGACCCGAGGAAAATGGTTGATGCCAGCCGGGAAAATAGTTGAATTTCGCAATGCGGCCAAAGCCAAGCATCGCGTCGACAGCCGGTACCGAAAATTCACTGGCATCAATTGCACCCTTCTCCAGCGCCTGGAAAACCTCGCCACCAGGAATCATCGTTACCGAGGCACCTAATCGTTGCAGAATTTTCCCGCCGAGCCCGGCAAATCGAATCTTCAGTCCGTCCAGGTCTTCCAACGACGAAATTGGTTCGCGAAACCAGCCAGCGGTTTCCGGTCCGCTTAGCAAGCACAGCAACGGCATGACATTGTGTTCGCGATACAGGTCTTCGCCGAGTTCCCGCCCTCCGCCGTAATACCACCATGCAGCAAATTCGACGGGCCCCATGCCAAAGGGGACGGCCGCGATTAATGTCGATGCCGGAATGCGGCCCTGATCGTAGCCGATCCACATAAGGCCAGCATCGATCTTGCCCTCCTTGACGCTCTCGGTGATTTCCAACGCAGGCACGATTTCTCCAGGCTCAAATACCTGCAGTTCGATAGCGCCTGCGCTGATGTCACGCATAACGTTGGAAAAATCGACAACGGTCTGACCGATAACGGGCATGGCGATCGTGAACGACGTTGTCACACGCCAGTTAAGCCGTTCTCGCGAGTTTAGCGGATCACTGGTTTGCCCGGTCGTGACTGCCGCACCCGGTGGCCGAATCGCAAGCGAGGCCACCGCACCCACTACCAATGCAGTCAATACGGCGACAAGCGCCGCGCGCGGGGAGAGCCTGTAAGCAGAGGACATTTTGAACTCCGGCTGTGTTATCTGGCTAGTTACCGGTAGCCAGAATCTTCGCAATACCAGGGTGGTCTGGCGGATACTTGTTTGCCCTGAAGAGCATATCCGGCACCTCGCCATAGTCTGTTTGGCGGAACTCCCAGACTATTTCACCATCGGGTGTGACCTCGCGTATCTTCGCCCCGGCGCCCTGATTGACGAGCGTGTTGCCATTCGGCAATCGCTGCGCACCAGATATAAAGAACGAAAAGAACCTCTCGGGTGGTTGTGGATCGTACTCCCATTGCACCGCCTGCGGACCGTATGCTGACCCACTTTCCAACGAGTACGTGCCATCGGCATTCATTGCTGGCGTGAATTCAACAACAGTCGAGTAAGGCCGCAACTTGGAATTTCCATTATTGAAAAGCAAGATGTTGCCAGCGCCAAACAGGCCGGCTTTGATCCACTGTACGTCATGCTGATGGAATATTTGACGATCCTCTTCCGTACCGCGATTGTAATTCGCCGGATTTCCCCAGCGGTAGATGAAATCACCGCCCTTGCCATGCCGGCCACCAGTATGTCCGGCCGCCTCGAATGCGCTGGTGCTGTGATCGATTACCCAAACTTCACTTAGGTAATTTGACGAAATCAGTATCTGATCCAGTTCTTCGTTGTAGTCAATCGAGTTTGTATGGATCCAGTCAGCTCCGATATCTTCCGGTTCCTCAGTTTCGTCATATAAATTGATATTCAGCAACTCGGGATGCTCTGCAACGACACCAAAGTTTGCCTTGCTCTCGTCAAACTCCTGAATCAGGTGATTGCGGGTACTCCACTCCCAGACAATTTCTGCCGTATAAGGATTAACTTCGATAACGCCGTCGTACCAAAAGTCGCCATCTTCTGCGACAACATCCGGATCACGC
Organism: Woeseiaceae bacterium; assembly: GCA_047620565.1. Lineage (GTDB taxonomy): Bacteria > Pseudomonadota > Gammaproteobacteria > Steroidobacterales > Woeseiaceae > SZUA-117. The sequence continues at coordinate 4,548 of JBLHLN010000074.1, read as the reverse complement.
CCTTGCGAGATCGCATGATCAACCGATTCGTTTTCCCAAACGAGCGCCAGGATGTTGCCGTTTGCCATTCTCGCAACGTCATGATGGTTGATGTAATTATCGAAGGCCATGCCAATACGCCAAAGCAACTGACCGTCAACAGAATATTCTTCCATGCAACCCAGGAAACCGCCACCGGGTTTGAATCGACCGCCCCAGCTATTAAAAATCACAAACCGGTTGCCGTTCGGCAGTATCTCGGTCAGGCCTGGCGAATAGTCATAGGTAAAAGTCGCCACAACTTCGTGGTCATTGTCTATCAATAATGAGGTTTTCGACTTACCTGGCTCGACGAGTGTATATCCGGGTGCCACCCGGGCCGCATCGGTCGGAATCATTTCCCGTCCTGCACCGACTTCCATGTTCGTGGCCATGGGAGGCGGCATATCTTTAAGCGGTACACCCTCCATTTCCGCGAAACCCGGAGGTCCCCCGGCCCAGTACTCGACGTCACAGCTTGAGCTGATCGTCTTTGCGGATCGGTAATAAGGCTGCAATGGCTCGGGACTTGTTTCAGCCACACTGGACGTATCGTTGTCTTGCGGCGCCGGAGTGCAGGCGACGATCGCAAACAAACAAATAATCGACAAGACGACTCTGCCGGCAATTGACACGTAATAACGCATGGTCATCCCTTTCTTCTTATTTATTCTCATTGAGCATACGTAATTATGCCGAGTCAGGCTAATGCTGCCGGCCTGGAGTGCATTCATTAGCCATGCCAGCTGTCCCGGTCCGCCCGCTGCACCATTTTGCTATGATGTCGCCCATAACGAGAAACGCCCGAACAACTAAAAGAAACGGGATTCCTTAGTGCCAGCCAATATACCAAGAATGGATACAGCTATTCGCCGCTGGTTGCCGGCGCTGCTTCTATTGTTCGGGATTCATGCTTTGTCGTATGCCCAGGACGGTGGCCAGCAGGTTCCCGGTTCTGCGCAGGATCCCGTTCCCGGGAATGCCGGACTGGGGCAGGTTTTGCTGGCCGAAACTCCAGAGCTACCGGCGCCAGGTGAATCACTCAGCGAGCGCGTAGATCAGCTGATTCAGGAAATATTGCTGCTCGAGAAGATTGCCAGCGACGCCGACGAATTGTTCCTGGAAGTCGATCGCACACTGCAGACGCGCGTCAATCACATCAACCAGCGTATGAAAGGTGCACGCTCACCTTTAGAACCGGTCTATGCTGCGAGTGAATTGCCGGGTGGCAATATAACCATCCAGGACCTGCACAACGATGTCGAAGAATTGTATGCGGCACGAATCCGGCTTCTCGAATACGTAACGCCCAACCTGCATCTCGAAGTCACTGCAGCAGACGTAATTGGTGTTGACCAGTTGGCGCTGGAATTGCAATTCATCTGGGAGCAAGTTCGTTTTCGGGGACTAAATCTACCGGCAGCCAGCCGTGACCTCTGGCGCCGCATCCAGATCGCACCATTGCCAGTGATCTGGCAAATCATCAAGTTTATTTTCGTCATCGCCTTATTTCGCTGGTGGCGCGAATGGTTTCCGGAGACATTGCGCCGCATGCGGACGTCGCTGGCGGAAATTCGACCACGATCGGCAGGCATCATGCGCCGCATTCGAACGATTTGGTATGTCGGTCAAATTAGGCGCCCTCTCGAGTGGCTGTTGTTGTTCCACATTATTTTCTCCATGGTAGACATGCCAGGGCTAAACTTTCTAAGTAATATTATTGCCGTCGTTGTGCGCTGGATCTTGCTTGGCTGGTTCTCGGTATCCCTGCTGAATGCAGTGGCCGCAAGAGGAGACGCCGGCCTGACCGGCACCGATGCGTCGGTTCGACGACGCTCCCTGCGGCTGGTCGCCACCTGGTTGGTGCTCCTTGGCCTGGGCTTGAGTCTCGCTGAAAATCTTGCCGGCGTTGCGACTGTGCACGCCTGGGTCTGGCACTTATTCCAACTCATGTCAGTGCCTGTCCTCGTAGTACTCCTCGCCTGGTGGCGAAAACCGATATTCGCGAGACTCGAACGAGAGGGCGATAACACAGAGGCCGTCGAACATATGCTTAAACATCGCAGCGGCCTGCGCAGTTATCGCAACGCGGCGAGTGGTGCAATCTGGCTAATGGCCAATGGCCTGCGACGTCGCGTTATGCGCGTGTTCCTGCAAGTCGGCGCAGACCAGGGGCTGTCATTTGGCAGCAAGCCGGTTGATGCGGCGGTAGACTCAGCAACAGACGCACCCGCAATGATTTCCGACGAAGTTCGCGAAATTCTTTTGCAAGGCGTTGACAAGTACGAGCGATATGGAAGAGCTGAACGTCGCAGGCTCACACATCGAATTTCGAGCAAACAGGGAGGCATTGTCGCTGTGGTTGGTGAGCGCGGCATCGGCAAGCGTTCTTTCCTGCAAACCCTGAGCGATCCACTCGATGGCAAGTTGATCGTCCTTGATTGCAGCAAAGGACAATTCTCCGACGTTGAAGCAAGTTTGTCAGTCGCCCTGAATATCCAGGACGTTTCGGCGGAAAACATTTCTGCAGCGCTTCGCGAATGCGGAACTCGGGTCATTGCTGTCGATAAGCTGCACCGCCTCGTCCGGCCCGTAATTGGTGGCCAGAATGAGCTCTCCAAACTGAACAAGCTGGTCCAGGATGTTGTCGCAGATGTGCTATGGGTATTTGCGGTCGACTGTTTTGCCTGGCAATTCCTGCGACGGGTTCGTGCCGACCAATCCAGCATAAATGAAATCATTCAGTTGCCCTCATGGACCGAAGAACAGCTGGGTGAACTGATTGACCTGCGCAATAGCGCCGCCTCGCTGGAGCCGGATTTTGCGGGCGTGCAGATTCCGGATGAGCATGTCGTTACCTCGCTCGAAACCGCCGAGGCCAGAAACCGCGCCAGCGTATACCGAATGATCTGGACCCTGTCCGGCGGCAACCCGACCGTGGCGCTACGAATCTGGAGCAACACTGTCTTCCCTGACGACAGTGGTCAAATACGCGTTCGAACGCCCGCACAGCCGGCGACTCGCGATCTGGATGACGCCCGGCAAAATGTCTTACTTGTATTGCGCGCCATCGCCCAATCTGAAGTCATCACAGCCGATGATGTCGTCGACAACCTTCGCCTTCCTGCCGGTGCGGTCGGCAGCGCTATGCACTATTGTGAATCCCGTGGCTGGATCGAAGAAAACGACGGCTATTTTAGCCTGTCGATGCAATGGTTTCGCACCATCACCCGAACACTTGCCAGGCAAAATTTGCTGGCCAGATGAGAGAAATGCAACTAACAGCAAAATTCAAGGCAACTACCAGTGCGACAGTCGGCCTGTTTTTCGCAAACGTTGCTGCTGCACAGAATCTTGACGCAGCACCGGGCGTGCAAGATCTCGCCCTGCTGTCCCGGGTAATCAACTGGTCAGGAATTCTCAGTGCGATGGGCATTATTTTTGTCGCCTGGTTGCTACTGCGATTTGTCGATCGACTGGTTGACGATCTGGGCCGTGCAATTGCCGAACACCGGCTGACTTTCCAGCGCCTGAACGCTTTTTTCCACTTCTTTGTCTATTTGGCGACCTTTGTCACCATTATCCTGGTTAGCTTTGACTTCAGCGCGCAAGTCCTGGCGCTTTTCGGCGGTGCCGCAGTCGTGGCGGTTGGCTTTGCTACCAGGGACCTGCTGGCGTCACTGGTCGCAGGCGTATTGATTATTTTTGACCGCCCGTTTCAACTCGGTGATCGTGTCGGATTTGGCGGTGAGTACGGAGACATTCAGAGCATTGGATTGCGCTCCGTCAAACTCAGGACGCTCGATGACCGCACGGTAACTATTCCCAACAATTTATTTCTGAGTGAAGTCAGTTCGAGTAGCAACTCCGGTTTGCTTGAAATGCAAACCGTCGTCAATTTCTATATCGGGCTTGATCAGGACGTTCAAAAAGCCAGAGAGTTGCTGCGTGAGTCGGCTGCGACCAGTCGCTATATTTATTTGCCACGGCCGATCGACGTACTCGCCTGGCAACAACCACTGGATGGATGTATCGCAATGCAAATGCAGGTGAAAGCGTATGTCCTGGATACGAAATACGAGAAAGACTTTCAGACGGATGTTGTTATGCGAGCACACCAGGCCTTTGAAAGAAGCAGTATCCTGCCACCGATTTGCCTGACCCAGGGGATTGCGACGTGAACTCATATGATCCAGGCACCGCAGGAAGATCTTGATGACGAACAAGAAGCACGGCTTAGGTCGTTACCTGCTTTATGGAGCCGGGTCCCTGCTCACCCTGATTGTCGTCGTGGTATTGGTGTTGACGCTCGTACGCGTTCCTATTCAGCTGAACAGTTACAAAGGCATCGTTGAATTGTCCGCATCAAACGCATTGGGTCGAAACATCAAAATAGACGGCGATATTAAAGTTACAACTTCATTGTGGCCTTATTTTGAGATCCAGGGATTGCGCATCCTTGACTCAAAGGAGTTCGGCGACGGCGATCTGGCCAATATGGAACTTGCCCGCATTACGGTTGGATTGGTT
>JBLHLN010000073.1:0-9070 GCA_047620565.1 Woeseiaceae bacterium | reverse complement strand
CCGAAACCTGGCGTTCTTCCATGGCTTCGAGGAGCGCGCTCTGCGCTTTTGGTGTTGCGCGGTTGACTTCGTCAGCCAGTACCAGTTGTGCAAAAATCGGACCGCGCTGAAACCTGAACTCACCTTCCTGCTGTCGAAAAATCGATACGCCCACAATGTCCGCCGGCAGCAGATCACTGGTGAACTGTATACGTTGAAAACTCAGGCCCAGCACCCGTGCAAGTGCCTGCGCCAATATGGTCTTGCCCAGGCCGGGGAGGTCCTCGATCAGTAGATGACCACGGGCCAGCAGGCAAGCAAGAGCGAGTGATATTTCCGGATCTTTGCCAAGGATGATGCTGCCAAGAGACTGGCGCGCAGAATCGATAACCGCCTTTTGCTGGTCACCGCCCAGCGGAAGTTGTTCCAGCGTATTGCCGCGCTGCATCTGTCACTCCCTGATCATTCCGAAAAGTATGTCTAATATTCGCGGATCATGTACCGCAATGCACCCGGTCCCGGTCAGGATTGTGAACCAATCCTCAAAATATCGCCTTGTCGCCGCCAAAGTCCGCCAGGTGGGCTAGTCCAGATCGTCCAGTCGTTCCAGTTGCTCACCAAGCTGCGCAATTTGCTGTTCAAAATCAGCAACCCTTTGCCTTTCCTGTGTGACAACATCCGCCGGTGCATTGTTCACAAATTTGTCGTTGCCCAGTTTGCCGTTGCTCTTCGCCAGATCTGCGGCAATCTTGTCTCTTTGCTTTCCAATGCGCCCTCGCTCAGCTTCGACGTCAATCAAACCGGCCATGGGTACTTGCAGGCGCATGTTGCCGAGCAGGGCGGTCGCTGAGGGCGGCGCTTCTTCATCCGCTGTGAGCGCGGTCACTGATTCCACCCGACCGACTCTTTCGAGCAGCAACGCGTTGCGCTCGGCAAAGCGGCGGTCTTCGTCACCTGCCTCTGCCAACAATACTGGCAGAGCGCGGCCTGGAGATATATCCATTTCGCCCCTGATCTGCCGGATTCCAAGAATGAATTGTTTGACCCACTCAAGTTCTTTTTCCGCCGCAGTATCGTCAAATTCATCCCGAACCTGAGGATATGGTTGCAGCATTATTGTCTCGCCCTGGATACCGCCACGGGGCGCCACCTGCGCCCAGATTTCTTCAGTGATAAAAGGCATAAGCGGATGCAGCAGCCGCAGAATTTCTTCGAGGACCTGGATCAAAGTCAATCTTGTGCCGCGTCGTTGCTGTGGCGTCGAATTGTCTGATTGCAGAATCGGTTTTGACAGTTCGAGATACCAGTCGCAAAACTCATGCCACGTAAATTCGTAGATCGCCTGTGCTGCCAGGTCGAGCCGGTAATTGGCGAAGTTCTTATGAACTGAACCAATCGTTTCGTTGAGTCGTGAGCGAATCCAGCGATCGGCAAGACTAAACTCCGCGTCGCCATCTTCCACTGCTTCGGTATTCATCAACACATAACGAGACGCATTCCAGAGCTTGTTACAAAAATTACCGTAGCCCTCTATCCTGCCAAGGTCGAAGCGAATGTCTCTACCAGTCGTCGCGAGAGATGCGAATGTGAATCGCAATGCGTCGGTGCCGAATTCGCCGATGCCATCAGGAAACTGTCTTCGGGTGGCCTCCTCGATTTTCGGTTTCAGGTGCGGCTGCATCAGTCCGGTCGTTCGCTTGGCGAGCAGAGTGTCAAGATCAACACCGTCAATCAGGTCCAGCGGATCGAGCACGTTGCCCTTCGACTTGGACATTTTTTGACCGTCCTGATCGCGTATCAGTCCATGGATGTAAACCTCGCGGAAGGGAACATCGCCCATGAACTTGATGCCAAACATGATCATGCGGGCGACCCAGAAGAATATAATGTCAAACCCGGTAACCAGGACATTGCCCGGATAGAATGTGGCAAGCGATTCGGTTTTCTCCGGCCAACCCTGCGTACTGAATGGCCAGAGTGCTGATGAAAACCAGGTATCGAGCACGTCATCGTCCTGGCGCAGCGCTACTGTTTCATCCAGCTGGTGTTTTGCGCGAATTTCTTCTTCGTTGCGACCAACGAAAATATTTCCATTGTCGTCATACCATGCGGGAATCCGGTGTCCCCACCACAACTGTCTGCTGATGCACCAGTCCTGAATGTTATGCATCCATTCGAAATAGGTCTTTGACCAGTTTTCGGGAACGAACTTGATTTTTCCCGATTCAACGGCTTCAATTGCGGGATCGGCAAGTGGCTGTATTTTTACGTACCACTGATCCGTCAGGTACGGTTCGACGACGGCACCGCTGCGATCGCCGCGCGGCAGCTTCTGCAGATATTCATCAACTCTTTCCAGGAGCCCAAGTTCATCAAGGTCTGCAACGATCAATTTGCGGGCGTCGTATCGGTCGAGGCCGCGGTATTTTTCGGGTGCTGAATCGTTTATTGCCGCGTCATCATTGAAAATATTGTATTCGTCCAGGTCGTGACGCTTGCCGAGTTCGTAGTCATTGAAATCGTGTGCCGGCGTAATTTTCACGCAACCGGTACCGAACTCGGGATCAACATAGTTATCGGCGACGATTGGAATGCGTCGTTCCACCAGCGGCAAAATTATTTCTTTTCCTACCAGGTGTTTATATCGTTCATCATCCGGGTGGACTGCAACAGCACTGTCGCCGAGCATTGTTTCCGGCCTGGTGGTTGCAACAATCAGGTGATCTTCGCCTTCAGCCAGCGGGTAACGGAAATGCCAAAGGTGTCCGGGCTCTTCATTTTGCAGCACTTCGAGATCGGACAGGGCGGTATGCAATACCGGATCCCAGTTAACCAGTCGCTTGCCGCGATAAATCAGACCTTCATCATATAGCTGAACGAATACTTCGAGGACGGCGGCGGAAAGATCGTCGTTCATCGTAAACCGGTCGCGTTGCCAGTCCAGCGACGACCCCAACCTGCGCAACTGATTGCAGATCTGGCCACCGGATTCGTCTTTCCACTGCCAGACTCGCTCAACAAATTTTTCGCGGCCCAGGTCCGTCCGTGATTTGCCCTGGCTATTGAGCTGTCGCTCTACAACCATCTGCGTTGCAATGCCGGCATGGTCCATTCCCGGCTGCCAAAGCGTATTGCGCCCAAGCATGCGGTGATACCGCGTGAGGGCATCCATGATGGTGTCCTGGAAAGCGTGACCCATATGCAGGGTGCCGGTCACGTTGGGAGGCGGAATTACGATGCAATAAGGCTCGCCTTCACCACTCGGAGCGAACCAGCCATTACTTTCCCAGCGCTCATATTGGCGCTGCTCTATGTCTTTAGGGCGGTAAGACTTGTCCATAAAATTAGCGCAGCGCAGCCGTGATCAAATAGCGACAGTTTGAGGTTAGAGCTTGTGTGTTTCGAGAGTATGCCCGTCATCGCGGTAGGCGACAAAGCGTTTTCGACTGGTCGCCAGGCTGTCATCATCGGCGCTGACGATTTCGGCCACACGTGAGCAGGACGCAACGCCATTCGGGATTGATTCGGCGAGATTGATCAACAAATCGCGATCGCCAGGCGGCTCTGCTTCGCAACCAATGGTGACAGGACAATCAGGCTGAGACGAAGATCCGTTGGTTAATTCGTGTGGGACAAAACTGCCGTCGCGAAAGGTCCACAACAACTCATCCAGTTGACCCGCAACCTGGGAAGTGGCTGCCTGGATGTGCACCGTATTTTTCAGTCGATAGGCTTTTTCTGCGAGCCGGCAGGCAAATTGCTGACGGGCCTGGTCGCCGCTTGCCTTGAGTACGTAAAAATCCACTTTTGCCATGGTCAGGGGAGTGCGCCGGCGCGTTGTAAGACGAACTGCGTCAAAAGCGGCACAGGCCTTCCTGTGCTGCCTTTTTTGGCACCGGAGTTCCATGCTACGCCGGCAATATCAACGTGAGCCCAGTTCATACCGTCGGCGAACTTGCTTAGGAAACACCCGGCAGTGATCGCCCCGCCATCCCGGCCGCCAACATTTGCGAAGTCGGCAAAATTGCTGCGCAACTGCTTCTCATATTCCTTATCAAGCGGCAGTTTCCAGCCGCGATCGTCCGCCGCCGCGCCAGCTGCGGTTATTTCGTCGGCAAGCTCATCATTGTGGCTCATCACTGCGCAGCGGTGTCGACCGAGTGCTACGACGCAGGCGCCGGTCAGGGTTGCGACATCAATAATTACATCCGGTTTAAAGCGGCGAGCATAGGTTAGTGCATCGCATAGTACGAGCCGTCCTTCGGCGTCAGTATTCAGCACCTCGATAGTTTTTCCCGACATACTCTTGATGATGTCACCGGGCCGTGTAGCGGTGCCGCTTGGCAGGTTTTCACAGGCAGGTACGATAACGTTTAGATTGACTGGCAATTTCAATGTCGCGACGGCGGCCATCGTCGCAATTACCGATGCAGCGCCGCACATATCAAACTTCATTTCATCCATGCCGGGACCAGGCTTGAGAGATATACCGCCGGCATCAAAGGTAATGCCCTTGCCAACCAGTACGATCGGTTTGTCGCTTCCGGCACCCTTGTATTTCATCACGATTAGTTTCGCCGGCTCCACGGTGCCACTGGTGACCGACAGAAAAGAATGCATACCAAGCCGTTTTATTTCGCTTTCATTAATGACCGTCGTTACGAGATTTTTGCTTTGTCGTGCAATTTTTTGTGCTGTTCGCGCGAGATATGACGGTGTGCAGACGTTTGGTGGCAAGTTGCCAAGATCGCGGGCCAGCGACATGCCCGTCACTATGGCATGTGCATGTTTGGCGCCTGACTCTGCCTTCTTGCCATCGGAACGCTTTGCAACGGCAAACCCGATCTCGCGCAGCGCAACCGACTGACTGCGTCCTTTCTTCGACTTCATGTCACTGAACGTGTAATGACTGTTACCGATTGTTTCTACGGTGAACCTGGCAAGGTAATAGGCATCGCTGTCGGCGACGTCTTCAAGCGTAAGGTAATTGACAATATCGCGAATTTTGCTGTTTTTTACCCTGTTAGCTACAGTCTGTGCGACACGTCGAAAAGCCCTGACATCGAATTTCGCGTGATTTCCAAGACCGACCACCAGAATGCGTTTGGCGCGAATTCCGCTTACATCACGAAGCATCAGGCTACTGCCGAGCTGGCCATTGATGTCGCCAAGTTTCACGAGTTTGCGAATGTATCCGTCGCTTGCGGTATCAACATCTGCCGCTGCGACGCCTAACTTGCCGCGCTCATAGACGCCAACGACGATACAATTACTGGTGCGTCGCGACGCCGCACCGGTTGTAGAAATGAATTCCATGTAAGCAAAGCTCCTGCTGCAATCGAAGCATCCACATTCAGGTCTGCGACTGCATTTGGCGGGCCGCAAACGAACTCTTGTTGGAGACTCCGGTCTGTACTGTTATTCGCCGTCCCTTTATTCATGTGATGCAGGGACTGTTACGAGTAAATCAAAAGCGGTAGTCTAACCGATCCGACTTGTCTTAGGGCAAGCCGATCTCAGAAACGCCAGGAAAATCACCGATATAGCCATGTTTCGCATACTCGATCGCTACATATTTCGAGAGATCGCCCAGTCCTGGCTGGCCGTGACCATGGTGCTGCTCTTTATCCTGCTCACCAATCAGTTTGCCCGCGTTTTGGGTGACGTGGCGAAGGATAAACTGCCCAAAGATGCCATATTCCAGATTATCGGTCTCACCGCGCTGCAATACCTGACCATCCTTGTGCCTATCGGCCTGTTCCTCTCCATCATGCTGGCGTTAGGTCGTTTGTATCGCGACAGTGAGATGCCGGCCATGATGGCGTGCCGGGTAGGCCCTGCGGATATTTACCGACCGTTGTCGTGGCTGCTCATTCCGCTCGCCCTGGCGGTCGGCTGGCTGGCTATGGAAGTCGGACCCAGGGCGATGATCGAAATCGAAAAAATCGGGCTGGAGGCGCGCCGCCAGGCGGACCTCGCCAGCATTGAACCGGGACGGTTTACAACCGGCGGCAGTGAAGGTGCTGTGGTGTACGCGGAAAAGGTCAATGGTCCTGGTAGCGTTGAAAAAGTTTTTCTGCAACGTCGCCGTGATGGCGGTGGTGTGGAGGTCGTTGTCGCGGAACGTGGAGAGCAGCGCGATTCCGACGATCCGAACACGCGGTTTTTTGTTCTGTATGATGGCCGCCGTTATGAGGGCATACCCGGAACCTCCGAATTTCGCGTCATGGAGTTTGCGGAACATGGCATCCCGTACAGGTTGCCGAATGTCGAAGAACCTGAACTTGAACCTCGCGCGATGTCCACTGCCAGCCTCGTTGCCGCAAACAGTCCGAAAGCGCTCGCCGAATTGCACTGGCGCGTCGGTATTCCGCTGGCAACGGTAGTACTCGCGATCCTGGCAGTACCGTTGAGTCGCAGCCAGCCGCGCCAGGGCAGATACGGGCGGCTTGCGGTCGGCCTGTTGGTATTCATTATCTACTTCAATTTTCTGAGTGCCGGCAAAGCATGGCTTGAACAGGGAACGGTACCTCCGTACGCCGGCCTCTGGTATGTACACGCCCTGATGCTCACAGTCGGCCTCGTCATGCTGGCCGTACAAAATGGTGTTCACCGTCGAATCCCGATTGTCAGGGCAATGTTTTGAGTATTCTCAGCAACTACCTGATGCGCGCCATCCTGACCAGTACGCTGTTGGTCGTCATGGTGTTTCTGGCGCTGGCCGGGCTTTTTGAGTTTATCGGTCAACTGGACAGCACACAGGGAAGCTACGGCATCCCCCAGGCGTTGTTATTTTCACTGCTTCGGTTGCCGCAGCTTTCTTTCGAGATGTTGCCAATTGCTGCATTGATCGGCGGCCTGATGGGGCTTGGTGCACTCGCGAACAACAGCGAACTGGTGGTAATGCGAACTGCCGGTTTGTCCGTCTTTCGGCTGGCCGCCATGGTTGGGTTTGCCGGTCTGGTGCTGACTATTGTAACCGGGTTAATCGGAGAATTTATCGGTCCACCGCTCGACTACTTTGCGAGAACAATGCGTGATGAGGCGCGTTACGAGCAGGAGGATCGGGATGTCGGCAATTCGGCGTGGGTGAAGGATGGCAGAGTCATACTGCACCTGGAGAGAATAAACGCTGAATTTGAATTTGGTGCCTTGTACTTATTCCGTTTTAACGATGACTACTCCCTGGAATCGATTGGGCGCGCCGAAAATGCAGGAATTGACGACAACGACAAATGGTTGCTGGAAAATTTTCGTGAAACCCGCTTTGAGGATGATGGTGTGCAAGTTAGCGAATCGTCTCTGGAGGTGGAGTCTTTCGATGTCGAAGGCGAGTTCCTCGGTGTAACGCTCGTCAAACCCGTCAGCCTTTCAGCGCGCGGCCTGCTAAGTTACATCAACTATTTGAAGAAAAACGGGCTGACGGCGGAACGCTACGAAACAGAGTTTTGGTCGCGAATCGCCAAGACGGCGACCGTCATGGTTATGCCGGTCCTGGCGCTCGCGTTTGTCTTTGGGTCATTGCGATCGGCAGGATCGGGAAGCCGGCTGATGATTGGTGTGCTTATCGGGCTGGCCTATTTTCTTGCCAGCCGCATGCTTGCGAACTCGGGCCAGGTATTTAATCTGAACCCGGCGATTGTTACCTGGATGCCGTCGTTTGCGCTGATCCTGGTGACCGTTTTCGCGTTAAGCAGGGTCCGCTAGTCAATTCAGGCAGCATGGGCTTCTTTCGGGTAGTGCCGAAGCCTGGTGCCTGACAGGCGATCGTGCCAGGTCAAACCGTCCTTGTCCCAGAGCTGCCACCAGAATCCGAGGCCAGCGGGTAACCACGACAAAATCGCGGCGAAGAATCTGCCACTTGCCTGGAGATATCCAGGTTTATCGCCATTCTCCGTTTCGATTTTCAGTCGCCAGGATTGCATGCCAAGCGTGCGTCCGTAACCCGCCCAAAATCCGACATAAAATATGAGCAGGATCAGCAACATAAACAGCTGATACAAGGTGTCTCCCGGCGTGACAGAAGCGCCGCCGCGTGCTCCGATAAACGGGAGTGTGCCGAGAAATAACAACGCCAGGGCCAGCAAGCCGTCATAGAGCATGGCGCCAAGGCGGCGCAGTAATCCTGTGTTTTTCATAATTTAGATTGATTCAATGTATGCGGCCATACGCTGCCGGAATGCCTCGTCCGGCATCTCGCCGAAGCCGGCGCCCACATTATCAGACATGTGGTGCAATTTGCTGGTGGCGGGAATTACGCAGGTTACTGCAGGATGGCTAACGATAAATTTCAGGAAAAATTGTCCCCAGGAATCTGCATATGATTTCGCCCATTCCGGCAACGCGAGGTTCCGGACAGCACGAAACAAGCCTCCGGAAACGAATGGACGGTTGATCAATACTGCAATACCAAGATCCGCGGCCAGCGGTAACACGCGTTTTTCAGCCTCTCTTTCCGCGAGCGAATAGTTAATCTGAATGAATTGCGGTTTGTGAACCCGCATCGCAGTTTCGATTTCGTCCAGCGCGCTGGCCCGGTAATCGGTAATACCGCTGTAACGAATTAGCCCGTCCTTTTGCCAATCCCGAATAGTGCCCATGTGCACATCAAGATCGCGCAGATTGTGCACCTGCATCAGGTCGATTGTCCCGGCTTGCATCAAGTCGATCGAGCGCTGCATTTGTGTTTCGCCACGGTCTTTTCCGTCTGTCCAGACTTTGGTTGCCAAAAAAAGCCGCTCGCGATTGCTTTCATCTTCGATAATTTCGCCGACGATTTTTTCCGACCTGGCGTACATCGGCGACGAGTCGATTACACTGCCGCCTTTATCGATTAGCAAGCTGACGATTGCCTTTCGCACATCCAGTTCCTCGTCGCTGCCTGCAACATCAAATACCTGCCAGGTGCCGAGACCAATAACCGGTAGTTGTTCGTCGCTGGTCGGGATCGAACGGGTCAGCATAGTGCCCGCATCCGCCAATAAGGAGCGAGGCGCAATGCCCAGCGCAATGCCTGCCTGTATTGCATCACGCCGGTTCCATGACGGTCTTGTCATCGTCCGAGCCTCCCGTCAGTTCTTTGTCGCGCCGG
>JBLHLN010000072.1:0-9125 GCA_047620565.1 Woeseiaceae bacterium | reverse complement strand
TGTAGGCTTGAGGCCCGCATCCCTGCGGGCCACAGTCTCATGCACCGGACCGACAACCCGTATCCTGAGCACAGCGCGTATATCGAGCGGCCGGTGTCTGGTGACTTCGTCGAGCGAGTTAAGGAGAGTACGAATAACAACCGTGGGAGCGGCTTCAGCCGCGAATGGTTTTATTATCAGGGATTCGCGGCTAAAGCCGCTCCCACGAGAATGGGTCGCTCCTACGCACCTGCTCCCACCTGAATGGGCAACTCCCATGAAGCCGCTCTCACGGAGCGCTGGAGGTTGTTTTCAGCCAGTTCTGGCGGTGGCCTGCTCGACCTCTGCAAAATAGAACATGCCAAGCGTCTCAGCGACGCAGGCTGGTTTTCGCTCGCCTTCAACCTCAACCTTGATTTCGGATAACAGATGCAGCGCGCCGCCGCGTATACGGGCAGTCAACAAGGTCGCCCTGCCACGAACCCGGCCACCGACCGGAACTGCGCTGTAGAAGCGCACCTTATTGCAGCCAAAATTGATTGCCTTTGCCAGGTTCTCGACGTGCACGAAGTCGCCAGTCAGCGTTGGGATAAGCGCCAGGGTCATGTAACCATGCGCAATTGTCTTGCCGCCCGGCAATTCACGCGCCGCGCGGGCTTCATCGACGTGAATCCACTGATAATCATTGGTCGCCTCAGCGAACTGGTTGATTCGGTCCTGATCGATGACCAGCCAGTCAGACAGGCCGACTTCCGTGCCCTCGAGTGCCTTGGCATCCTCTATAGACTTAATGACATGCAATTGCGCATTCCTCCGCTCCAGAACCCGTTTTTTCGCTCAACCACGCGCTTTTCCGCACCGAATGGTGCACTGCAAGAAAATCACAGATAGCGGCGTCAGAGCAAGTTTTCATTGCGTCAATGTTGCGGTATTTGCTGTCAACATTGCACAAGGCCAGTAACCACGCGGCATCCGGGCAGGGCACTTTGCTGCGGGTTATTTGGCATTCTTCAAGCTCGGTTCGAAGATTGCGGCAAGACGGGGTTTTCATCTTGCGTATTTCGTCTATAGAGTTCGCCAAATGTCAGAAAAAAGAGTTTTTTCAGTGGTCTTGGCCGCCGGCATGGCAAGTCGATTCGGGGCGACCAAACAGCTGCAGGATTATCGGGGTATGCCACTGGTGACCCGCGCCGTTCGCCTGGCCGAGCAAGTCTGTGGCGCCAACTCTTTACTGGTGGTTGGCATGGATTGGGCAGCAGTCGCTGCTGCCGCAGCCCCGTTACAGGGTTTCTTCACCATCAATGCGGACTTCGAGCAGGGTCTGGCAACGTCTATTTCCTGCGCTATAGAGCGCATCTGCGACAAAGCCGATGCCGTTCTTCTGCTGCTCGCAGATCAGCCCCTGATCACCACCGCACATTTACAAGACCTCCTCGCAGCCTGCAATGATTCTGATGACGCGATTGTTGCCACAGCCTACGCTGGCACTTCGGGGGTACCGGCTATTTTTCCGCGGCGGGATTTCGCAGCGCTGACTGCATTGCGCGGTGACCGCGGTGCCCGCTCAATTATCGAAGCAGCCGGCGATCGCCTGCGTCTGATCGAATTTGAGGACGCGACGGTGGATATTGACCGGCCGGAGAATCTGCCGCCGGCTTATTGAGTGGCGACTTTATCCTGTGGTGCCGCAAGCCCGTGGGACGCGCAGCGTTCGCAATTGACCCAGCCCGAATGGCCATCTGCGTAGTGTTCCTTTTTCCAGATGGGCAAACGAACTTTGACCTGGTCGATTATGTATCGACAGGCGGCAAATGCTTCATCGCGATGCGCTGACGTAACGCCAACCCATACTGCGCACTCGCCAATCTCAAGCAATCCTGAACGGTGTACGCAGTGCGCGTGCAACAGTGGAAATTTCTGTTTCGCTTCTGCGATTATTTTGTTGCCTTCCTTAACGGCCAGCGGTTCGTAGATCTCATATTCCAGTCGCGAAACCTCTAGCCCCTCATTGTGATTGCGAATCCACCCTTCGAAGCCGACAAACGCACCTGCTGCGGCGTCAGTCAGGCTGTCACGCAATTTATCCGGCTCAATAGCACTAGCGGTAATTTCCATGTCAGCCACCTGCAACCGGCGGAAACAAAAGCACTGTGTCTCCGTCATTGATCGGCGATTGCCAGTCAGCCATTTCATCATTTACAGCGACTTTGCAATGTCCCTGTGGCTCGTCGGAGCCGTGGCGATGCTTAAGCTGCGAAAAAACATCACCGGCGTTTTCTGCCTCGATTGAAACCGTCTCTTCGTCCATACCGGCATTTTCGCGAAATCCGGCGAAATAACGCACTGTAATTTTTTTCTTCATCGGTTTAGTTCAACGCCGGTTCCCGCAAGGTCCTCGGGAGAATTAATGTTGTGTAACGCTACCGGGTTCGGCTGCGCTAGTAGCTTTGTTGCCGAGTTGATAAGCATTTTTCGTGGGCACACGATGCCATCGGCTACAAAGCTGTTGATGATCGCGCGAGACTCCGCCCGGTAGATTGCACACAGCGGCTCCGGCAAATTGTCGTGGCTACTTCGATAGGCGGTGAGCGGATGGCTGGCAGAATCCTGTTCAATGAGATAGGCGATAGTGCTGTCATCAACATTCGGCAAATCACACGCCATCACGAGCCAACTGACTTTACTATTGGTGTCCATTGCCGACAATATGCCGGCGACCGGTCCCATGTCGTCATAGCGATCGACGATCTGCTCGAAACGCGCTCGTTCGGCGTCACCGGACTGATCCGCACGCGCTGATACAAATACTTTGTCGACATGCTTTTCAAGCAGCGTGACCGCGCGTTGTAGCTGCGACTCGCCGTCCTGTTTTAACAGCGCTTTATCGCTACCCATGCGGCGACTTCGGCCGCCGGCAAGTACAAGCCCCCAAATCGGTTCACGCGCTGTCACGAAAATAGTCCTGTTTGCCGCCGGTTTTGGAAATCAGGCATGTATCGCGAATTGCGATCTCATGGGAAAGCGCTTTGCACATGTCATACACCGTTAATGCCGCCACGCTCGCGCCGGTAAGCGCTTCCATTTCGACGCCGGTTCGATGATGTACCTTGCAAATGCAATCGATGACAGCACGCTGCCGGTCATCCATTTCGATTGTGATCTTGCAATTGTCGAGGCCAAGCGGATGGCAGAAAGGAATCAATTCGTGCGTACGTTTTGCAGCCATGACGCCAGCTACGATGGCAGTGCCGAAAACCGGTCCCTTCGCGGTCTCGATGTCGCCTCCCGAGAAGCGCGCAGCGACGTCCGGCGGAAATTCCACGATAGTGCGGGCGTGCGCTTCACGACTCGACGGCGTCTTGTCGCTGACATCAACCATGGTCGGCTGATTGGTCTTGTCTATGTGGCTCAGCTTGCTCATCAGCCGCCCATCCGATACATCTCAACTTTGTTAACCAGCGGTTGATCAGCGGACTCCGGCCCACGTAATTCACTGTAGCGATCATTTCTTTGCGACCAGACCGAGCGCAGGATCTCAACCAGGTCGGCATCGCTTGCGCCGCTCCGGAGTGGCCCTTTCAAATCGGTACCCTCGGTGGCAAAAAGACAGGTATACAAGGTGCCGTCAGCCGAAAGTCTTGCCCGGCTGCAGGAGCCGCAAAATGGTTCCGTAACCGAAGAAATAAATCCGATCTCGCCCTGCCCGTCGAGATACTTGTAGCGACGTGCGACTTCTCCGGCATAATTCTTGTCGACTGCGCGCACCGGCCAGCGTGCCTGAATTGCCTGCAGTACTTCTCTCGATGGCACCACCTGCGACATCGTCCAGCCGTTGCGATTACCAACGTCCATGAATTCGATCAGTCGGACAATATGGCCGCTGCCGCGAAAGTGGCTCAGCACATCAAGGATGGTGTGATCGTTAACACCTTTTTGTACGACGACATTGATTTTGATCGGTGCCAGCCCGGCGGCTTCTGCCGCCGCAATACCGTCAAGAACTTTGCTGAGCTCACCACGGTTTCCGCTCATATCACGGAATATTGCGTCATCCATGCTATCCAGACTGATCGTCACGCGTTGCAATCCGGCGTCGGAGAGTTGCTGCGCGAGCGGCGCAAGCAATACGCCGTTGGTGGTCAATGCGAGGTCGTCGATGCCGTCAAGCGTGCTTAGCCGCGAAACAAGCTGCGGCGCTTTTTTGTCGAGCAACGGTTCACCGCCAGTCAATCTGAGCTTCGTCACGCCAAGACTTACCGCGATGCCGGCAAGGCGAAATATTTCATCGTGGCTGAGCCGCTGGTCCCTGGTCAGGAACTGGTAATCGGCATGAAACTTGGTTTCGGGCATGCAATACGGACAGCGGAAATTGCACCTGTCCAGCAGCGAAATTCGCAGATCCTGCATTGGACGCTGGTAGCTATCCAGCAACACAGTTGCCGGTGCCGCCGGCTCAGGACTACTTGTTGGCTCATTACTCATGCGTGAATTTTGCCCCAATTCCGCCCTGCTGTGTGAGCAATGTTGACTAAACCTGCCATAGAATTCGACCCGAAACGACCAGTACAACCAGTCCGGTCAGGCGCCGAATAGGCGCTGCCGGCAAACGCGTCGCACCAATGCGGCTGCCTGCCTGCCCTCCCAGCAAAACGGCCAACGGCAACAGCAGGTACTCGGTCGATAGCAATACCTGCGCCTCTGCGCCAAGTTTCGCCACCTGACCCGCAAACCCTGACAGGGAATTAACCAGGATAAACAGCGAGCTGGTTGCTGCCACCGTTTTCGCCGGCGCCATGCGGAAAAAGTGCAGGATCGGTGCAAGGTAAATGCCTCCGCCAATGCCCGTCATGCCAGCAAGCCCACCGAGTAAAAGCCCAAGCGACGCCAGACCCGCCGTACCCGGCTTGCGAGGCACCGCATCTCCTTGCGGCCATTGCCAGTCCAGCAACATCAGTACGCCCGATACCAGCAACGCGACCCCCAAAACCAGCAAAAAAGTTGGCTGCTGCAAGCTCAGGTAGCCACCGAAAAAAGAAGCCGGCACGGATACCGCAACCAGCGGCGTTGCGAACCTGAGGTCCAGGTGGCCGGAATTTGCGAAGTGATAGACGCCGCCGGATACCACGATAATATTGCAGGCCAGCGACAGCGGCGGCACCATCTGCCAGGACAGTCCGGCTTCCATGAGTATGGCGGTGTACGACGATCCGCCACCAAATCCAACGGACGCATACAGGAACGCCACCAGGGCAAATGCCAACGCGGTCGGCAACATCATGGCCCGGCCTTGTAGATCCTGATCCTGGCAAATAAGGGCTTAACCTTATTAATTAACATCCTATCCTCTACGATAATGGCGTTGTTGTACGCCACGGGGCGGCTGATGTTAACCTGATTCCCACGCTGTGCAACCCGGTGGCGATGACGATCGTGACGAATCGATATTCGCCAATAGCAAGGGCGGACCAGGTGCATTACACATCTAACAACGGAAAGACTGAATGAACGTAAATCTGACTGAGCAAGATATTGAATTTCGCGATGAAGTACGCAAGTTCCTCAGCGAAAAATATCCTGCTGATATCCGCCAGAAGAGGAACGAAGGTATAGCGCTGAGCCGTGAGGAAATGGTTCGCTGGCAGAAAATCCTGCACGAACAAGGCTGGTTTGCTGTGAACTGGCCGGTCGAATATGGCGGCACTGGCTGGGGCATCGTGCAGCAATTTATCTTCGCCAGTGAAATGGGCGCAGCCAACGCGCCGGCGATCGTGCCGTTCGGCGTCAAGATGGTTGGACCGATCATTTATACTTTCGGCAACGAGGAACAGAAGAAACGATTTCTGCCTGACATCCTCGCGACAAATGCCTGGTGGTGCCAGGGATATTCGGAACCCGGGTCAGGCTCGGATCTGGCGTCCCTGAAAACCAGGGCAGATCGTGACGGTGATCATTACATTGTCAATGGCACCAAAACCTGGACGACACTTGGCCAGTATGCAGACTGGATTTTTTGCCTGGTGCGCACCAGTTCGGATGTCGCCAGGAGACAGGAAGGTATCAGCTTTCTGCTGATCGACATGAATACTCCCGGCGTCACGGTGAAACCTATCATCACCATCGAAGGCGACCACGAAGTTAACGAGATTCATTTTGAAAACGTGCGGGTGCCGATTGGAAACCTGGTAGGCGAGGAAGGCAAAGGCTGGACTTACGGCAAGGTGTTGCTGCAACACGAAAGAACCAACATTGCTGGCGTCGCACAATCAAGATATCGAATTGACAAACTGAAAGAACGAGCGCGTACCTCTGTGCACGGTGGCACGCCTTTGATCGAGGATCGCAATTTCGTACGCAAAATTGCTGCTGTTGAAATAGAGCTCAAGGCGCTTGAGTACACCGAATTGAGAACGCTCGCCTCGGTCGCAATTGGCAAGGCACCAGGTCCTGAGTCTTCTATCCTGAAAATTCGTGGCACGGAGGTACAGCAGGCGACTGACGCACTACTCGTTGAAGCCGCTGGTTATTACGCCCTCCCCTACGTGCCTCATCAATACGAGGTCGACTTCCCGGACAGCGACAGAATCGGACAAGGCGCCGAAACCCAATCGTCGCTGGTTTACTTCAACAACCGCAAGGTAACGATTTACGGTGGGTCGAACGAAATTCAGAAGAATATTATCGCCAAGCACGTTCTCGGCCTTTGATTTAGCGGAGCAATACAAAAGACATGGATTTTTCGATCAGCGATGAGCAGGCGATGTTAGCCGACAGTGTATCGCGATATATCAGCAGCGAATACGACTTCGAGCGACGGCAAAAATTTGCCGAAAGCGACGAGGGTTATAGCAATGAAATCTGGCAAACATTCGCCAATCTTGGATTTACGGCAGTGCCATTTGCGGAAGAAGACGGCGGGCTGAACGGCGGACCAATCGAATTGATGCTGATGATGGAACAGTTTGGACGCGGCCTGATTGTGGAACCATTTCTTGCGAACATCGTATTATCGGGCGGCGTGTTGCGACGACTTGCCAGTGCCGAACAAAAAGAGAAATGGCTGGCGCCAATCATTGCTGGAAATATGCACTCGGCGCTGGCTTTTGCTGAACCACAAAGTCGTTTCAACATCGCCAATGTCGAGACAACTGCCAGCAAGGATGGCGATAGTTTTAGCCTTAGCGGGCGTAAGGCATTCGTACCGCACGGCGGCAACGCGGATATCCTCATCATCCCGGCACGTACATCTGCAGACTCTGCCGATGAACAGGGCATTACACTTTTCGTGGTGCCCGCAGACGCTGAAGGACTTTCACGGACATCGTACGCGACAGTCGATGGCCTCAGAGCCGCAGAGTTACAGCTGTCCGATGTCAGCGTTGCATCGGGCCAGGTCCTTGGAGAAATTGACAACGGATTTACAACGCTGCGCGATGTGATTGATGAGGCAACGCTTGCCGTTTCTGCTGAAGCTGTTGGCATTATGCGGACCATGCACGACAAAACGCTTGAATACACCAAGAGTCGGGTGCAGTTCGGCGTACCAATCAGCAGTTTCCAGGCCTTGCAACATCGTATGGTCGAGACTCTGATGCTTTGCGAACAAAGCCAGTCGCTGTTGTTGTGGGCAGTCATGACCAACGCCGCCGGGGACGCAGATTCGCGCAAAGCGATCAGTGCTCTGAAATACCAGGTTGGTACGGCAGGAATCAGCACGGCCCGTGAAGCAGTGCAGATGCACGGCGGTATGGGCGTCTCGTGGGAGCTCGATATTGCACACTATTTCAAACGGCTCACTGCGATTGACCTGATGTTTGGCAACGCCGATTTTCATCTCGACCGCTACGTCGAACTGGCGATCTAAGCCGCCGGAGTACCCTGCATGATTCCGCAGAGCATCGCCCAGTACATGAGCGCAAACCAGGAAGTTCTCTGGTTAATGACATTGGTCCTGGATCTTGCCGGAACTGTCGTTCTCTACCGTTTGTTCGGTAAAGCCGGACTGCAGATCGCGATTGCAACCGCAATTATCCTGGCAAATCTGCAAGGCCCGAAGCTCACCATCATATTTGGCGTCGAAACCACGTTGGGCGTAATTTTTTACTCCAGCATTTTCTTCGCTACCGACGTATTGAGTGAAATTTACGGCAGAGAGGAAGCCAACAAGGCCGTGCGCATGGGCTTCGCAGTTAGCATTATCGTTCTGCTCATGCTTAGCCTTGCGATGCTCTACCAGCCCAGTGAGCGGCAATTTGCCCATGATATACACAACGCGTTTGCAACCATTCTCAACTTCACGCCGAGGTTCATTCTCGGTTCCCTGTTCGCCTATTACATTAGCCAGAGCTTCGATGTTTGGGCCTTTCACCGAATTAAACAAGTCACCGGTGAAAAGTGGCTGTGGCTGCGAAATAACCTCTCGACGATGAGCTCACAGGTGGTCGACACCGTCATTTTCTCGCTCGTCGTCTGGTGGGGAACTGTGGATCTTGTTACGGCACTCAAGCTTGGCGCAGCCAAATATGTATTCAAGGTGGTGATTGCGATGATTGATACCGCTTTTCTGTACTGGGCACGCAACCTGTTCAGGCGTCGCGAGGCGGCGCTAGGCGCGGCAACCTGAAGCTGCAAATACGTTATTATTCAATGTAATGACTGACTGGAAGCCTTCCGGCGTAATAACAATAACAACTGACTTTGGCCATAAAGGTCCGTTCGCGGCCGTAATGAAGGGCGTCATACTCATGCGATTCCCGCAGGCGCATGTCATTGATCTTGCACATGACATTCCGGCCCACTGGCCTCCGGAAGCCGGCTTCTGGATAAGTCGCTCCTACCAGTATTTCTCTACGGGCACTGTGCATGTCGCGATTGTGGATCCCGGCGTG
Source organism: Woeseiaceae bacterium (assembly GCA_047620565.1). Classification (GTDB taxonomy): domain Bacteria; phylum Pseudomonadota; class Gammaproteobacteria; order Steroidobacterales; family Woeseiaceae; genus SZUA-117. The sequence goes on along the minus strand of JBLHLN010000072.1, from coordinate 261 downwards.
GGTACGGAAAGGGACATCGTCCTGGCAATACTTGATGAGCACCTGTTTATGGCACCGGACAACGGCTTGCTTGATCCGATATTGCAGCTCTCCGACGAAATTTACACATTGCAGGAAGAAAAACTAAAAAAATACGGCATTGAATCACCGAGCCTCACGTTTCATGGGCGCGACATATTCGCGCCCCTTGCGGCCGAATTCGCCGCAGGTCGGATCACCGTTGAGGATGTTGCAGTAAAAACCAGCAACTGGACACCAGGC
>JBLHLN010000071.1:0-9158 GCA_047620565.1 Woeseiaceae bacterium | reverse complement strand
CGCCAGGTTGATGTACCTCGATGCCGACAAAATCCAGCTGCGGATTCTCGAGCGCCATCTGCACCAGGCTAGCGCCATTGCCGAAACCAATTTCAAGGACCTTGTCGGCTGCGCGGCCGAAGATGGTATTCAGATCGAGATCATCTGCGTCCATATCGATGCCGTATCTAGGCCACAATTCCTGCAGGGCACGAGTTTGCCCGGGTGTCATCCGACCCTTGCGTCGCACAAAGCTGCGAACGGTACGCTTCGGTGAGGACGGTTCCATTATTCCAGTATTGTAGGCGAGATTGCTGCCGCGAAATGGCGAATTCAGTCGCGGGGTCGGCCGGCGACGGCAGTCAGCAAACCCGCTGCAAGCAACGCCCAGCCCGGCGCTGCTATCGAGCTCAAGGTCAGCACGAGAGTACCGGAGATAATGGCAGTGCCTGCTATCGCGAGCATATAGCGCTGTTTTTGCTGACGTTTAAGCTGTTCGCGAATTTCCCTTAGCTCAGGCGCGCCCATATCGAATTTCAACCGGCCCTGCGAAATTTGTTCGGCAAGATACTTGACGACAGCCGGCAGCTCGCGCATGGCATCGCGCATTTGCGGCAGGTCTTCACGGAGGCGCTCGACGAATGCGCGGCCGCCCACCTGTTCGTCCATCCACTGGCGCAGGATCGGATGAGCGGTTTGCCAAAGATCGAGATCGGGATAGAGCTCACGCCCCAGTCCCTCAATATTGAAAAGCGTCTTCTGCAGCAGGATCAACTGTGGCTGAATTTCCATGTTGAACCGACGTGCCGTTTCAAACAGGCGAAGCATCACCTGCGCGAACGAAATCTGCGACAGCGGTTTATTGAATATCGGCTCACAAACAGATCGCACCGCCGATTCCAGCTCGTCGATGCGCGTATCCGCTGGCACCCATCCGGAATCCAGATGCAGTTTGGCAATGCGGTGGTAGTCGCGATCGAAAAACGCGAGAAAATTTCCGGCAAGGTATTGCTGGTCGGTGGGACTCAGCGTTCCGACAATGCCAAAGTCCACTGCCGCGTACCTGGGTTTGGCGGGATCGTCGATTTGTACGAATATGTTGCCCGGATGCATGTCCGCATGAAAAAAATTGTGGCGAAAAACCTGGGTAAAGAATATCTCGACGCCATTTTCGGCAAGCATGCGAATGTCAGTTCCCGCGTCACGCAGCGCCTGCATATCTCTGATTGGTATGCCGTAGATTCGCTCCTGGACAAGAACGCCGGGTCGGCAATAGTCCCAATACACTTCCGGAACATACAGCAGGTCTGACCCCTCGAAATTGCGCTTGAGCTGGGCGGTATTCGCGCCTTCACGCATCAGGTCCAGCTCATCGATAACCGTTTTTTCGTATTCGGCTACCACCTCAAGCGGTCGCAAACGCTTCGCCGGTTCCCAATACTTGTCAGCCAGTTGCGCAAGCGCAAAAAGCACGTCGAGATCGCGCTCAATCAAATGACGCACACCGGGCCGAAGTAGTTTGACGATGACCTCTGTTTCGTCGCTGAGTGCTGCTGTGTGCACCTGTGCGATCGATGCTGCCGCAAACGGTTCCTTATCGAAACGGGAAAAAACTTCGTCGACAGGCCTGCCATAGATATCGTTCAGAATGGCAACGGCTTCGTCAGCGGGAAACGGGGGCACCTTGTCCTGCAGTAGTGCGAGTTCATCTGCGATGTCGGGTGGTAACAGGTCACGACGAGTTGATATGGCCTGACCAAATTTAACGAATATCGGACCAAGCTCAATCAGCGCGAGGCGAATACGTTTGCCCAGCGGTTCCGAAATGTCCCTGGCGCGTGGCAAAAGGTAAAAGATAAATCGCAGCGGTCGAAGAAAATGAGTCGCAGTGATTATTTCATCCAAACCGTGGCGAACCAGAACTCGCTGGATGCTGATAAGTCGCATCAAAGTCTTGCGCCGCTGCACGTCAGGATTGCCCCTGCGCTACGGATGGAGCTTCCATATTATTTAGACGCGCTTCAAAGCGAGCGACGTCATCCCGCAATACGCTTACCTCCGCGCGGAACGAATCCAGCTCGTATCGACTGGGAACGGAACGGCTTTCTTCCTGAAAATACTCGCTGATATTCTGTGCGACCGTGCTGCTTGCCTGTCGGCCCCAGGCAGCGGCGCCCCTGACCAGGTTGCCCACGTTATGGGCAACGACATCGCCAACTACAGCAGCAAGTTCTTCCTCAAGATCGGGGCGACCATAATTAAGGAGCTTGCGAAACTGCTGGGCGAGCAGCGCATCGCCACTGAGGTCAACTGAGCCATCACGAAAGAGCGCTTCGTTGTCGCCGCCGGCGAGGCGCGCCAGCGATAACAAGGACCCGCAAATAACGACGTCCGGATCCCCATCTGTTTGCGTGTGCAGGAAAACCTGTGTGGGTCTAATGACGAAATACGCTACCAGCGCGGTGTTCCTGACACGAACGGCAAACACCCGGCCGTCCAGTTCTGCGCACAACTCCCTGGCGGGTGTCCTCATTTGGATTTGCCGGTTCATGACGCCGGCAAGTGGGCGCAGTATGGTTTCGAGTGCGTCCATCAGATTCGATAACCGATATGCAATGCGACAATGCCGGCTGCAAGATTGTGATAACGACAACGCTCAAAGCCGGCGTCGCGCATCATTGTCAGCAGCGTCTCCTGGTCCGGATGCATGCGGATAGACTCGGCGAGGTACTGGTAACTGGCGGAGTCACTGGCTACCAGCTCGCCAAGAAATGGCAGAACCTTAAACGAATACAAGTCGTAAGCGGGTTTAATAGCAGCGGAAGGCTGCGAAAACTCAAGAATCATTGCCTTGCCGCCGGGCTTCAGCACGCGCAGCATTGATGCAAGTGCCGCTTCCTTGTTGGTGACATTTCTCAATCCAAAGGCCATTGTGATGCAATCGAAACCTGCTGTTGCAAACGGCAGTTTTTCCGCGTCGACCTGTGCAATTGAAACGTTGCCGCCTGCGCCGGAGTCAATCAGGCGTCGACGTCCTTCCTGCAACATACTGGCATTGATATCGGCCAGGACCACCTGTCCGGCAGAACCAACTTGCCGGGCAAAAACGCTGGCGAGGTCGCCTGTTCCACCCGCGAGATCGAGGACTGCCTGCCCGCGTCGAATCGCAGCTTGTTCAATAGTGAATTTTTTCCAGAGCCGATGCAGACCGCCTGACATCAGGTCGTTCATGATGTCGTATTGATTCGCGACAGAATCAAATACGTCGCGTACGCGCCGCGCCTTTTCCGCGCGAGGCACAGTCTGATAGCCGAAATGTGTGGTTTCCTTGCTCACCGATTTATTCGTTTCCGTGGCTTTCCGCGACGGGCTGCCGAGCATACCCGGCCGCCTGCAGGCGGTCGAGGTAGCTTTGCCAGCGCGCTGGCTGATCGTCACCTAATTCGTACAGGTACTGCCAGGTAAACAGACCGGTGTCATGACCGTCGTCGAAAACCAGTCGAACGGCGTAGTGACCCACGGGTTCAATTGCCACGATCTGAACCTGCTCTTTGCCGGTCTGCAGCGTCTCCTGCCCCGGGCCGTGACCTTTGACTTCGGCTGATGGTGAATGCACGCGGAGGTATTCAAAGGGCAGTTCAAATTCGCTGCCGCCCTCAAAACCGACAACGAGTTGCCGGGACTTTTTCTGCAGTCTTATTTCTGTTGGAGTGTGGCCCACATTCTTATTCTTTTTTGCAGCGCATTGGCCTAGCCTAGAGTATATATCTGCTCAGGTCTTCATCCTTGGCAAGTTCTGCGAGATGATCGTCAACATAGGCGGCATCAACGCAAACCGCCGAGCCGCTTTTGTCAGATGCATCGAAAGAAACCGTCTCGAGCAGACGCTCCATAACCGTGTGCAAGCGGCGGGCGCCGATGTTTTCGGTGTTTTCATTAACTTGAAAAGCGACTTCTGCCAGCCGCCTGACGCCGTCCTCTGTGAACTCCAGATCGACCTCTTCAGTGCCAATCAATGCTTTGTATTGTGATGTCAGTGACGCGTCCGGCTCGGTAAGAATTCTCACAAAATCTTCGGTCGTCAGCGATTTCAGCTCGACCCGTATCGGAAAACGACCTTGTAATTCGGGAATCAGGTCAGACGGTTTCGAGACATGAAAGGCGCCCGACGCGATAAAAAGTATGTGATCTGTTTTGACCATCCCATACTTGGTATTGACGGTTGACCCTTCCACAAGCGGCAACAAGTCTCTTTGTACGCCTTCCCGGGAAACGTCAGCACCGACCGTTTCAGAGCTACGCGTGACCTTATCGAGTTCATCGAGGAAAACGATGCCGTGCTGTTCAACAACTTCAAGAGCGCGACTCTTTAGTTCTTCTTCATCAAGCATTTTGGCCGCTTCTTCATCGGTAAGCATTTTGAAAGCATCCCTGACTTTCAATTTCTTGGTTTTCTGCCGGTTGCCGCCGAGGTTCTGGAACATGCCCTGCAACTGGCTGGTCATTTCCTCCATGCCGGGCGGCGCCATTATTTCAACGCCGACAGGGACTGCCTGTACTTCAACTTCAATTTCCTTGTCGTCGAGTTTGCCCTCACGCAACATCTTGCGAAATTTTTGCCGCGTGTCGCTGTCTGGTTTTTCGTCTGGTGTGTCGCTCGTAAAGCCAACACCGTGCGGCGCCGGTGGCAGCAGCGCGTCGAGAACCCTTTCTTCAGCCGCGTCTTCTGCACGATGACTTACTTTCGCCATTTCTTCTTCGCGGGTCATTTTCACCGCGGTGTCCATCAGGTCGCGAATGATGCTGTCCACTTCGCGGCCGACATATCCGACCTCGGTAAATTTGGTGGCCTCCACTTTGATAAACGGCGCCTTGGCGAGTTTCGCAAGTCGTCGCGATATTTCAGTTTTGCCAACGCCGGTTGGGCCAATCATGAGTATATTTTTCGGCGTGATCTCGCTACGCAACGGCTCAGCTACCTGCACACGGCGCCATCGATTTCGCAACGCAATCGCAACCGCCCGTTTCGCCTCATCCTGGCCGACGATATGTTTTTCTAGTTCCTGGACTATTTCTCTGGGTGTCATTTGTGACATGGGTTTATTCCGTTATCTATTTGGTAATTGCAGGCAGTTCTTCGATGACAATATTCTGGTTCGTGTAAACACAGATATCGCCGGCAATACCGAGCGCTTTTTCGACTATTGTGCGCGCATCGAGTTCAGTATTGGTCAGTAGCGCAAGCGCCGCGGCTTGCGCGAATGGTCCCCCCGAGCCGATTGCCATCAGGTTGTTCTCGGGTTCGATAACGTCTCCGTTACCGGAGATAATGAATGAACTCTCTTCGTCGGCTACGCACAGCAATGCTTCAAGGCGTCGCAGGCGGCGGTCCGTGCGCCAGTCTTTTGCCAGTTCGATAGCGGCGCGAGTCAGGTTACCGTACTGCTCAAGCTTGGTTTCGAATAATTCGAACAGGGTGAAGGCATCCGCTGTGCCTCCGGCGAAGCCGGCAATTACGCGGCCTCCGGCAAGTCGCCGAACCTTGCGGGCGTTTCCTTTCATGACGGTATTGCCCAAGCTGACCTGTCCGTCGCCGGCAATTGCTACCTTGCCATTGCGCCTGACTGAGACAATGGTTGTCCCTCGAAATTGTTCCATATGCAGAATGCCTGTCAATTTGTTGTGTAGGAGCTCGCCCCAGCGAGCGATCGATGCCTTAGTGCGTGATTGACGTAAATCGCCCGGGCATGATTGATTAGCCGATCGAAACGCCAGGAATCTCTCAATTCGGGACTTGGCGGTCTCCTACGATACCGCCATACCGTTTTTGTCGCTTGAATAACGGGGAATTATCGCTATTTGTCGTCTTTTAACCGTGCCCGCGGATGGGTTTGGTCGTATATCTGGGCCAGATGCTGGAAGTCAAGGTGTGTATAGATCTGCGTGGTGCTGATATTCGAGTGGCCGAGCAGTTCCTGTACGCCGCGCAGGTCGTGGCTTGATTCCAGCAAGTGGCTGGCGAATGAGTGACGGAACAGGTGCGGATACACCTTGGTGTCGATACCCTGCCGCCTGGCCCAGTGATCAACCCGGGCCTGCACAGACCTGGGGCTGAGTCGGGTGCCCTTTTTGCTAACGAACAGCGCCTTCTCATCATGATCGGCAAGCTGTACACGTTCGCGGTGCCAGCTGGTCAAAGCGTTGATGGCGTGTTTGCCGACCGGAATAACTCGATCCTTGTTGCCCTTGCCGGTAACGCACACGGTGCGGTCCGCCATATCCACATCGCCGAGATTCAAATCGGTTAATTCCGCCAGTCGCAGACCCGACGAATACAAGAGTTCCAGAATGGCCCGGTCTCGGGTAATCAGCGGTCCCTTGCCCTGAATATCGAGCAGGCGCGCCATGCGATCCGCGTCGAGATTTTCCGGCAGGCGCTTGGGCGCTTTCGGAGCTCGCACTGTTTGTGCGGGGTTCTTCCTGACATGTTTTTCCCGCAACAGGTAGCGAAAAAACGATCGCACGGCCGAAATCTGCCTTTGAATGCTGCGCGGTGAAAGGCCATTGCGAAACAAGGCGGCGGACCAGGCGCGCAGGTGCTCGTCGTCAAGCTGGTGCCAGTTTTCGACGGCAGATTTATCGCAGTAAGCGGTCAGGGACGCCAGGTCGCGTCGATAATGCTTGCAGGTGAGGCTGGACAGCCGGCGCTCGAATTCCAGGTGCCGGATAAATTTGTCGATCCAGTCTTGCTCCGTTTCAAGCAACTTCAGTCATCCAGGCCCGCAGCCAACCGCTTAGAAGCGTTTGAGCGCCTCGGCGACCAATTCGCCAAGGCGAGTAAGAAAATCAATGCTCATACCGGGATGAAAGCGCTCGGCATCGCTGCTACCAATTGCGAGGAAACCCAGTTCCGCCTTGTTGCCAAGCGGAATCATCGCGGTTGAACCGATTTCGTCGGTTTCCTTGCCGAATAGAAAGTCCCGCTGGGTGTCACGGACTTGTCCACAGCGTGGGCCACTGCCGCCCAGAAAAGTGTCAAAAGCCTTTAATGCATCGTCATCCCGCTGTACCGGCATGAAAAACCGTCCAACTTTCACTTCGGCAAAACTTTCAGGGTCACCGAACAGGATAAGGATTGACTGATCTGCGTCCAATCCGGTTCGCAGGGTTTCCTCGATAGCCACGAGAGTCTCGGCAAGGTCAGTAGCGCTGAGCAGTTTCAGAGCCATGTGATGTATCTTGCCCGCCAGCGAATCGTTAGCCCGTGCGACTTCCAGCAGATCCTTTAGCTGGCGCTCAAGTTTCAGGTCCTTCTGCCGCAATACCGAAACCTGTTTTTCAACCAGCGACACCGTACCGCCGGCGACATGCGGAAGTCTCAGAGTTCCCAGCAGCGCGTTGTGGCGCTCGAAAAAATCGGGATTTCGTTCGAGGTAGTCATGTACCTCTTCATCGGCAAGGTTGGCTTCGACAAAGTCCGTTTTTCGCTGAGTGCTCATACAGTGAAGTTCCTGGGTTTTCTTTGCTAAGTGTGTCGGCTGTGATCGTCTTGCCCGCCCTGCCAGCAGGGCTGACAGGCGCAGCTTAACATGACTTGGTTGCGCTTCATTCCGACCAGCGAAGAATGACAGGTCAGACGAAACAGTTGCCAATGGACATTTATGTCCTGCAACGGTATTTTACATAAACTCATAACTACAAAAAAAAGACCTTCTCCGGGGAAAACAATGCGTCACATTATGGTCATGAATGCCAAGGGTGGTTGTGGCAAAAGCACTCTTGCGACAAATATCGCCTCCTATTTTGCACACGAAGGATATGCGGTCGCGCTTGCCGACTATGATCCGCAACGATCCGGACTGGACTGGCTGGAGCGTCGTCCGGACAACCGGCCTGCAATTGCCGGGGTTGCGGGATTCGAGCACGGGCTCAAGAAAGCGCCGCGCAATGCGGATTTCATCATCATAGATGCGCCGGCTCGCTCACACGGTAAAGAGCTGATTGACCTGGTGCGACATGCCGAGACCATCATCGTTCCGGTATTGCCCTCGACTATTGACATACAGGCGTCCGATCGCTTCATCAAGGAGCTTAAGGCCGTCAGCAAAGTCGAGCGAAAAGAAGCAAAAATCGGCGTCGTGGCAAACCGCGTACGGGAATACACGTTGATTTACGAGGAGCTGGATGAGTACCTGACAGCCGCGAGAGTGCCCTACCTGGCGTCATTGCGGGAAGCGCAGAACTACGTGCGTGCTTACACGCGCGGTCTCGGCATATTCGAATTGCCGGAATACCTGGCGTGGCCGGATTGGGAGCAGTGGGAGCCACTGACCAAATGGATGCGCAGTGTGCGGAGTCAACCGTAAGCAAGCAGGCGTGTACTGAGCCTGATCTCCGGGCTAGTGATTGACGAGACTGGCGCGAATTCCTGCTTCAGCATCAGCGTAACGAAGCGCCGGATTCAGTTCGGCCAGCATCTTGCTGTTATCCAGTCGTCGTGAATCGCGCAGGAAAGACAATCGCGTATCATTGAATGTCGCCAACGCCTCGCTCAGAGGCACCTGTGGCGCTGGAGCAAGACCTGCTAATTCCGCTACGGTTCGCGAAAACCAGCTGGGGCTGCGGTGATCACCGTCACTAATATTGTAGATGCCACTTGCGGCATCCGCCGTCATTGCGGCTACGCAACAACGAGCGAGGTCGTCGACGTGTATGCGATTGCCCGGGTTCGCATCGGACTCGGCAATGATAGGCTGACCTGCAAGGATTCGTTTCCTGCCTAGCCGGCCAGGTCCGTAAATTCCGGCGACACGCAAAGTGATTAGTCCGGCGTTTTCGGTGGCGCACCATCGCCGCAGTTTTTCCTCTGCATGCTGCCGGTGTTGCGCGCGTTTATTGGCAGGATTCGTCGGCTGATTTTCGTCGATCAAGCGGCCGCCGCAATCGCCATAAACTCCACTGCTACTTATATAAACAACTCGTGTCGGAGCGGGCGCCAACAAATTCAGTAAATTTGACAAGCGCGGGTCCTCTTCCGCGTCACTATCCGGAGCAACGGTATAAAGCAGTGTGTAATCGTCAGGGCACGAGATGTTCTCATCGGGGCAGTGGTCCAGATCGAGCGTTACAACGGTGCGATCGCAGTTCGGCGTTGCTGAGCGATTAATACCGCTGGCATG
>JBLHLN010000070.1:0-9184 GCA_047620565.1 Woeseiaceae bacterium | reverse complement strand
TTCAGCGCGGCACAATTTTGTAGGAGCACGCCCCAGCGCGCGATTCTTCCTGATACCCAATCACCATGCATGTCCCATCTGAACGTACCAGGCCTTATCTTCCGGGCCCTGAGCAAGGTCGACGCCCAGCCAGATGTTTTGTTCTTTCAGCGCCTGGAAGCGTATTCCGACACCGTATCCGTAAATATCGTCTTCAGACTGCGAAAGCTCAGTCTCATCGACAAATCCCAGGCCGGCAAAAGCAACTCCCGACCAACGTTTCGCGAAATCGTAACGTCCCTCGACTTCAATTACAGCGACATTTTCACCTGTGTACCTGAGTGCGGGGATGCCGCGAATCGACACGTACGGTTCCGAGTAATAAGGGACATCGCCGCTCGCCGTACTAAAATCAAATCGGTAGCCGAGAACGAATTTTTCGCCCAGGCGATGAAACATATTAAACTTGAAGCGTGCCGTGGTGTAGTCAAAGTCCCCGCCCAGGGCTCCACCATAATTCCAGACAGTTAAATCATATAGCTGACCACTGCTTGGCATCATTGTGTCATCCCGACCATCATAAATTACGCTTAATGCGACACCAACATCGGTCGCTGAAAAATCAGGCGTCAGGGGCTGAATCACCGGGTTATCGGTTTTAAACTTTGTCGTAGAGTCGAGGTATGACGCGGACGCACCGATAAATATATTGCTGTCTTTCCATCGTCGTTTGCCGTGTAAATATAAAACCCTACCATCCATATTGAATTTGACCGGGAAGTCGCCCAGGTAAACGGTTGCGTTTATATTCATTGCGGCAGCTGCGCCAATGTAGCGATACTTGTCCGTTGGCGAAGATCCGGAATGACCTAGTCCATAAGCATAAGTCTCGGTGTTCGTGTACATAGCAAATAAGCCGGTCGCCGTGGGCGGGGGCTTACCGTGTTTGCCGGTTGCCGCGATATTCTTGCCGCTTGTTACCTTGCGTTTAATCGGGTCGTCCGGTTTCTCGTGAAAATAGATCAGCCCGCCGCCAATGCCTTCGCCGATCGCCGGCTCCGTTATTATGAATGGTAGAGCCAGAAACCGACCCCGGTTAGGATCTTTTTCTTCTTCTTTCTCCGTTTCTTCAGCCTGTTCTTCGCTTTCCTGTGCGCCAGCGGTCGATGCGAGGACTAGTGACAGAATCAGGGCTAAGGTCAAACTAACGTTCACTAAGTTACCTTGTATTTTCATGCTGAGCGCAGAGGGCGCTGTCGCTGAAGCGAAACTATAGTTGGCCACGGATTGGCAAGATCCGCATGAAACCAGCCTTGAAGCGCATCCACCATGTGGTATGTGGTTCTTTGTCGAGAATGACCTCCTCGCCATTTTCGATACCGCGCCAACGGAGCTTGTCGTTCTCATTCAGAAATACCTCGAAAGACTGCTCCGGCAGAGCCTCCTTTACGGCCGCCACAAAAGCCTCGGCTATTTCGGGAGATCTTATGATGACGCCGAGTTCGGTGTTGATATTTGCGGACCGCGGATCAAAATTGAATGATCCAATGAAGACGTCGCGACGATCTACAACGAATGCCTTGGTGTGCAGAGTTGCCTTTGCGCCACTTGCGGCACGCAGTTCCGACCCGGAGACATTGGCGTCGTCGCGAACCTCAAAGATCCTGACGCCAGCCTTCAAGAGTGGTTTGCGTGATGGTGCATAACCACCGTGAACAGATGATTGATTATTCGCAGCAAGTGAGTTGGTAATGATCGTTACGTCAACGCCATTCGCCTGAAGCTCGGAAAATGCTGCGATGCCAGTTTTTCGCGGCACGAAGTAGGGGGAAATAACCATTATCTCATCAGTTGCCGAGAGCAACGATTCTTTCAATGGCGTCGTTATCGATGCCGCTTCCCCGGCTTTCGATTTGAATGCTTTATCGGGCGAGTCGACGGCTAATGTGTATGGCGCCCAGACAAAGAACTCCTTATCCGTTTCAACATACTCGAGCACCTGGTCCCGAACGGCCGCCGCATAGATAGTGGTTGCGACGTCCTCGCGCGCTTTTTCGAGCAAATCGCGCACGCGTTTGAGCTCCGCAGCGGGATCATCGGGCATATTCGCAAATGCCGGTACTGGCGCCGCGCGTTCGTGATTCCAATACGAGTCAAACATATCTGAGACATCCTGAACAACCGGACCAATTCCCAATACATCCAGATCTGCGAATTTCGCATCCACGCGCGCGCCGAAATATTCATCCGCGATATTCCGACCGCCAATCAATGTTACCTGGTTGTCGACCGTGAATGACTTGTTATGCATGCGCCGATTGATGCGACTGAAACTTGTTATGCCGTCCATGAATCGGGCGGAGCGACGGGCAAACGGATTGAATATTCGAATTTCGAAATTGGGGTGAAAGTCCAGGCCAGCCATGCCGGCGTCGTAGCCGGACGTAAATATGTCGTCAACCAAAAGTCTTACACGCACGCCACGGTCTGCCGCCCGGAGGAGTGACCCAAGGAAGGCACTGCCGACAATGTCGCTCTTAATCAGGTAATACTGCGCATCAATACTGACTTCAGCTCGTTCGGCCATTAGCAATCGCACCGCAAGGGCATCGATTCCATCTGACAGAGGGTAAAAACCGGCCATGTCGGGATGTTCTTCAGCACGACCTGCGAGTTGTTTGCCGAGATAGGTGTCAGCAGTGTCCGTCGGCGCGCGGCTCTCCGATTTCGGGTGATCGAAATCGACGGTGGCACACCCTGCGAACAGGGCAGTCGCTGCAATTAACAATAAACGCAGAATTGGCTTGTTCATTCTTGTTCTTCTATTCGACCTAACGCCGCCCATTATACGTGGTAGACGCCGAAAAGCCGTCGATATCGACAGCCGTTTTGGCGGCAAAATACAATAGTGCTAAAGTACACATACAGTGGCGGCCACGAAATAAGAAGAAATACGGCGGTCGCGGAGAAAAACATGTTGTGCGTTAGAATTTTCAGCGGAAGCATTCTTCTAATTTCCCTGCTTGTGGGTATATCCGCGTATTCGCAGGAAAATAGTGACGTTTCGGACCCTCCGCTGGAAGATGTTTGGCCGGCACTGTCGGAGCCACGTTTTGGCGATCTTGACGTAATGATTGAACGCGGCGAGATTCGCGTGCTGACAACGTTTACGCTGGGGTCTTACTACATCGATCGTGGCAGGCAGCGCGGTGGTGTGTTTCTTGCGTCGAAAAAACTCGAGGACCACGCTCGCGAAAAACTGGGCCCGGATGCGCGCCAGCTCAAAGTCACGATTATTCCGGTACGCCGGGATCAACTTTTGCCCTACCTGAATGCGGGTTTTGGTGACGTCGCTTTTGCCAACCTGACAATTACACCTGACAGGCTGGAAGCTGTCGATTTTTCAACGCCGTATTACGATGAAGTTCGCGAAGTACTGGTAACTGGCCCTGGACTTGGTGACGTCCAATCGCTCGATGATGTGATGGATCATGAAATTGTCGTTCCGAAAGCCACCAGTTATTTCGAGAGCATCAGCGATCACAATGACATGTTGCGGCGGCGCGCGCTTCCTCAAATCAAGGTAACCGAATCAGATCCCAGGCTGGAGATTGAAGACATTCTTGAAATGCTGAATGCCGGTTTACTGCCCATGACGGTTGCGGACGATCATAGGTTGCGACTGTGGTCGCAGGTATTCGAAGGCATTAATGTTCATGAAGATATCGTGTTTCGCAGGAATGGCAAGTCAGCGCTGGCGATGCGAAAAGATAGTCCACTGTTAAAGGAATTACTTGACGGATTTGCGTATGAGAACCGGGTTGGCACTCTCTTCACGAACATGATTATTAATCAATACGTCGAGCATACCGGTTGGGCGAAACCGGCACTGGAAAGAGAACCGTTTCGCCGCCTGCAGCAACTGGCAGGACTTTTTCAAACGTACGGTGAGCGATACGACTTTGACTGGCTGCTGCTGGCGAGTTTTGCCTATCAGGAATCGGGATTTGATCAGGATGCGCGCAGTCCGGTAGGTGCCATCGGGGTTATGCAGGTTATGCCGGCGACGGCGGCTGATCGTCAGGTGGGAATCGACGACATCCATGAACTGGAGAATAATGTTCATGCTGGCACCAAGTATTTGGCATTTCTGCGCGGGCGATATTTTTCTGACGCCGAAATGGATCTGACTGAGAGAATGTTGTTTACCATGGCTGCGTATAACGCAGGACCGGCGCGCATAAACAGGTTACGTAAAGTGGCCGAAGAACGCGGGCTGGATCCAAACATATGGTTCAACAATGTGGAGTTGATTGTGGCTGCCAATGTGGGCAGAGAGCCTGTGGACTACGTGGGCAACATTTATCGCTACTACATCGCTTACAAGCGCGCTATGGACGCCCTGGAAGGCAGAGAAGAAATCGTCCCATCTGTTCGGTAATGCTGATCCGTTTGACATCAACGAGTATCGCGCTGTTATTGAGGAGTCGGCAAACACTGCGGAGCAGCTCCGACTGCTCACGCAGTCAATCAATGACATCATAGGCAGTTGTGACCAGCTGAATACGCTGCTTGAAGTAATCGTCGAGGCGGAGGAGTCGTTGCTCGATAAATTTTTCTGGAAAATGCTGCTGCTTATGGCTATTTTCTTTGCGGCCCTTGTTGCATATCGGTATATTTCAATTCGGTTTATGCCGAGAAATTAGAAAAAAGACAGACGGCAGGATCAATCTTCCGTCCTGTCGAAAACCAGACTTTCCGTGTCATTGGTGTGCAGACTGCCACAGTTTGCGGCCTATTCAATTGGGATGATAGATGAACAAATCAGTTCAGGTAGCAGGGGCTGTCGCCGTGCTCTTTTTGTCCACAGGTTTTGCGGCTACCGTGAATGCAGACGTTCTCGTGCTCGACAACGGTGATCGTATTACCGGGGAAATAAAGAGAATCTGGGACGGAGAAATTTCCATAGAACCGGAATACTCGGACGAATTCGAGGTCGATGTCGATGCGGTTGATCACATAATTTCCGAGCGGGAATTCGAAATAGAACTAGATGATGGTCGCGAACTGGTCGCGACGATGAGTGGAGAAGACAGCGACGGAAATCAAATCATCGAGGTTGATGGTGAGTCCATCAGCGTCAAGCTTGAAGATTTTCTCGAAGTTGATGAACCGGAAGACTTTTATGACTGGGAAACCAACGTCGATCTGTCCACTAATCTGAACAAAGGAAATACAGAGAGTTCCAATGCGCAACTGCGTACCGACGCGATGTTTAAGCACGGCGACCACCGACACCGCGGAGAGCTGTCATTCCTGCGTGAGGAACTGAACGACGTTTCAACGAAGGAGCAGGATCGTTTCACCTACAGCTACAACTGGATTTTCAATGACCCGTGGTTTCTTGCCGGTAATTTTTCTTATGAGAGAGATCCGATCGTTGCGTTGGACAGTCGTTTGATTTACAGCGTTGGTATTGGTCGCGATATCTGGAATACGCCGCAAAGATTTCTTAGCTTTAATCTGGGCGCTGGTCTTCAGCAGCAAACGACATTTAATATACTGTTCCCACGTATTAAGGAGACTGAGGATAGCCCGGTAGCTACGTGGGCTTTGCGCTTTAATCATGACTTTTTCAGTGGAGATTTCGAGTTGTTCCACAACCAGGACATTAGCGCTCAGCTGGATGGCAGCAAGAATACGACGTTTAGAACCAGTACGGGCATACGTTATGAAATTACAGATCTGCTCTACGCAAATTTCACATTTAACTACGACTATCAAACGGAACCGGCAGATGGAATCAAGAATGAGGACATTGCTATCTTGATGGGATTCGGCGCAGAATTCGAATGAAAAAGGCGCGGAGTCGCAAGACTCCGCGCCTTGTGTTTATGTCGCTACTCGCTTTTGGCTAATCGGCCTCAGCGCTCATCGACAAAACCGTTCAGGCCTTCAACCAGTCGCTGTGCCCAGAAACGTATAAGACGCCTCGCTTCTGCAGAGTTCGTCACCGAATTAGATTCGAACATTTGGCGACCCGCTCTCTCGGCGACCCGGCGGTCGATGGAGCGAGCGAGAATCGATCCAGACTCTGAGTCACGCAATTCAAGAACCAGCGTGGCATCACCAACTGCGCTGATGAAGATCGAAGAACGGCCACTAATGTTGTTCGGCGGCACGTAAGAGGTAACGTTGAGCAGACCGCCATATACGATCAACACGTCCGGACCAGGTTCTGTTACAAACTCCCAGCCTTCGATTTTCTCGAATTCATCCTGGAATACTTCCCGTGTTTGCCTTTCAAATCTCTCCCTGGCGCCATCGTCGATGAAATACGGTCCACCGCGATTTCGCTCCATTTGAGTTCGGCCACGATTTTCGGCAACGGCGTATTCGAAGCCGGCGCTTACCGGCATCAGCTTGGTGTAGCCTGAGAGGTCAAAATCCGGCCTGGCCCACGCCTGATCTGCCGCGGCGTTGTCTACGACGTGAAGTCCGTCGAATGACACTTCCGCATCCGGTCCCTGCTGAATCGAGGGCGCAGGACCAGAAGTAGTCGTACATGCGACAGAAAACAGTACAAATCCGAGTAGAACTATTCTTGTAATTGATGGCCCGAGCTTCTGCATCGTTGGCCTCCTTTAATATCTGCTGGTGAGTTGGACATTTGGTAATTAGTTGTAATTCTGGCACTCTTTATTTTGCTTATTCGCCAGTTATCTAGATAGCATGCTCTATTTCGTTGGGGAAATGCAACAGGAATTGGCCATGTTTTCGAGCGACAATTCGATCAACAGGCTGCCGGCGCGTGACCACAATCGTTCGGGCCGGGCATTTTACCGGTACGCTTAAAAGTCACCGCTGAATGTTGTCATTGCAATGCGCTCCACAGCACGAAATGCCAGGGCCATGATTGTCAATGTTGGTTGACCACGCCCGGACATCACATTGCTGCTGCCGGCGCGACGATTTCGCAATCGACATCACCCGCTTTCGGCAAATTCCACCTTGGGCTATCAGCTTCAAGAAACTGATCGGCGTTCAATGTTCCTCCATGTGCACGTAGCCAGTCGACGAAGACTTCCCGCATCAACGGGAAATCGAGGCGATCCAGCTCCACAGGATCAAAGACATTGACTGCGCCCGTCGCAAGATAATCCGTCGTAATGACAATCAGTTGTTCATCGTCACTAATTACGGATCCGTCTGGCCGCTGCAATTTGATGTCGAGACTGCCGTCATCGCAGGTCGCAAATACCTGCATGCCGGAAAATTCTATGCTCCTGGTCGACACGGCTTGCGTCGCAATGATCTCGCGTAGCTCTGCACCGCTGAATCCGAGGCTGACGACGCGGTTGTCGAACGGAAATACCTCGTAGACACTGCCGTAGGTCAGCTCACCCTGTGGCAACTCGGCGCGCAGTCCGCCCCTGACATTCTGAATCAGCACGTCTCCATCGGTGGAAGCGAGGACCGCGTCCATGAACAAATGACCGAGCACTGAACCGGTTTCGCGAGAAAGAGTGAAAGGGGTTTCCAGGAAGACGCCCAGCTTCTCAGACTTGATTTCGTCAGCGTAGGCGGCTGCTTTACTGGCAATCATTATTACGCCGGGATCGGGTGAAACAATTTTCCCCGAATACATCGCGGGTGACGCGCCAGGATCATCCTCACTGGCGCATACCGGGGAGGAATCTTCCTGGTATGAGCAAATTGCCTGCGGCGGAAAAATCGTTTTATGCAGAATTTCGCGTTTCCTGACGTCAAAGGTGAAATCGACCCTGCCGAACGCTGCTGTCCGGGAGAAGCTTTCAGTGATAGCAATACCGTTGACCTCGTGTGCAATGCCCGCATGTGTATGGCCCGCGACAATCTGGTCAACGAGTCCGACCGGAAGATCCTGCGCCACACGCATGATCTCGTCATCCATGTTGCAGGAGGAGGCATCACTCGAGTCCTCGAATGATGCACACCGACTTCCGGCATGCGCCGTGACGATCACTATCTCGGCACCATTATCGCGCAGTTCCTGTGCTTGCGAAGTAATTGACTCGACCAGTGACGCCATGTGTAACCCGGGCGCGTTGGCCGCGATTACCTCCTGCAATCCGAATTTGGACAGAATGCCAACGATACCAATCTTAACGTTGGCAACATCGAGCAAAATTGACGGTTGTATGCCCGGCCAGTCGACGGTCTCGCCTGTCGCTGTGTCCATAATATTTGCCGCAAGCATCGCGAATTCTGCTTCTGCAGCTCTGGCTATAAGTGCTCCTTGCGGATCGTCGGCGTCAGTTACCGGTATCGGTTTTTCGCCCACCGGTCCGAAATCAAATTCATGATTCCCGACGGTGGCAGCTACGTACCCAAGTTGATTAAACGCCTCGACGACCGAGGAACCCTCGGTCAGATTCGATTCCAGCGTGCCCTGCCACATATCGCCCGCATCGATCAGGACCACGGCGCCACCGTCTTCTGCACGCGTTTCCCGCAGGTTGTTTACGTATCCACCAAAAAGCGCCAGGCCCCTGTTGCCGTCAACCGGAAGTAATTGGCCATGTACATCATTCGTGCCAACTACAGAAATAACGACTGTTTCGGACTGGCTGTCCGACTCACCGGCTGGTTGTGTGCAGCCCTGCGCGAGAAGCGTTGCAACGCATACTGAGACGGTCGCTAGTTGCCGCAGGCGGACTGTACAGCGCGCAGTTTTTCGTGATTCGAACATTGGTATTTCCTGACTTTTGAAAATTACGGCGTACAGCGGACAGATGATGCCAAAGCTTTTGCCAGATTTCCTGCCCGATTAAATTCGAATTTTTACCCGCGCTTTTGCGAATAAGTGCGCTCAGCTCGTCAGCAAATCGAATAATACGATGCCAATTGCGATCGGGGCGAGATAGCGGTTGGCAAATCGCCAGTAAATTTTCCACCTGGCCCCATCCCCGGCAAACTCGTCTTCTATGGTGGCGCGTCTTAAAACCCAACCTGCAAACAACGCAATGAGTAACGCGTTGACCGGCAACAGTACGTTGGCGACCGTGAAATCTGCGAGTCCAAAAAAGTTTTTTTCAATTCCCAGGAAACCAAGCGGATGAATTTCCGCGGCAACGCTGAAAGAAAGCACCGAGCCAAGACCGAGAAGCCAGATCGCGAATCCTGAAATGACCGCTAGTTGTCGTCGCTTGCCGGCGGCAAGCGA
>JBLHLN010000069.1:0-9415 GCA_047620565.1 Woeseiaceae bacterium | reverse complement strand
AGTAATGCAAGCAGCTCCAACGTATCGATTATCAGTTCCTGGGGTAATGCGGATTTTAAATTGCCATTGGCAGGTGACTTTAATGTTGCCAATGCGCTCGACGTTCTTGCCACTTTGTTGTGTTGGGATATACCGCTTGCCGATGCGTGCGCGGTCCTTGAGAAGGTCACGGCACCACCGGGACGAATGCAGTACGTCGACATTGAGAATGGCAAGGGCTTTCCTGCGGTTTATGTCGACTATTCGCACACACCTGCAAGTCTTGAAGCCGCACTTAACGCATTGCGGCCGCACTGCAGCGGCGAATTGTGGTGCGTATTTGGCTGTGGCGGTGATCGTGACCGAGGCAAGCGCCCGATGATGGGTAAAGTCGCCGCGCTTCATTCTGATTGTCCGGTAGTGACCAGCGACAACCCCCGTTCGGAATCTCCGCAGGAAATAATGCGCGATGTGCTGGAAGGTATGGAGCCCGGTACGACCGCTATTGAAGATCGTTCGGCGGCGATCGAATATGCAGTGTCTCGCGCGGACAGCACAGACACAGTTCTCGTCGCCGGCAAGGGTCATGAGCATTACCAGCTAATCGGTAACGAGAGAGTTCGGTTTTCTGACTATGAAACCGCCGCAGCGAGTTTGAAAATTCGCCGCGACGGAAATGTCGCGCAATCATGATTACGTCAACGTTACAAAAAGCGGCCGAATCAATGCATGGAAAACTGCATGGAGACGACCAGTCTTTCCTTGGCGTTAGTATCGATACACGCACGCTCGAAAAAGGCGAATTGTTTTTTGCCTTGCAAGGGCCAAATTTTGACGGCACCGAGTTCATCGCGGAAATCGAACAGGCTGCTGTGGCAGCCGTGGTGCCAGAGGATATTGCGGCCGCCTTGCCTACTATAGTGGTTGAAGATACAACGCAGGCCCTGGCTTTGCTTGCAGCAGACTGGCGGCGGCAAATGCCGGCCACTGTTGTCGGTATTACCGGGAGCAATGGCAAAACGACGCTCAAGGAAATGGTCGCAAGTTGCCTGTCGCTGTCTGCGAAGACTTTGGCGACACATGGAAATTTGAATAACGAAATTGGCGTGCCGCTAATGCTGCTCAGGCTAGGCGAGCAGCATCGTTTTGCAGTCATTGAAATGGGCGCAAATCACGCCGGCGAGATCGCGCGCCTGGCATCGCTGGCGAATGCGAAAATTGTAGCGATAACGAATGCTGCCCCGGCGCATCTCGAAGGATTTGGATCCGTTGAGGGTGTGGCACACGCCAAGGGCGAAATTCTGACCAACCCGCAGCGACCCGAGGTCGCGGTCCTCAATGCTGACGATGAATTCTACGGTTACTGGCGCTCGCTGATTCCTGAGGCAACCATCCTGAGCTTCGGGCTGGGTACACAAGCTGACTTCCGTGCCAGCGATGTCTATGCAACGGAGTACGGTTCTGCGTTTACCTTGCATACGCCAAATGGAGAAACGCAGATCGCGCTGCCGCTGCATGGAGCGCACAACGTATTGCACGCTTGCGCCGCTTCGGCCATTGGAACGGCTTTGAAAATTGACGAGCAGCAAATTAAGGACGGTCTCGAGTCCGCGGAACCTGTTGCCGGCAGATTGCAGCCGGTATCAAGCGCCAGCGGCGATACCTTGTATGACGACAGCTACAACGCAAACCCCGTTAGTGTTGTTGCCGCGGCAAAATTCCTGGCGGCACAGCCGGGTGACAGCTGGCTTGTACTTGGCGATATGGCGGAACTCGGCAATGACGCAGCAGCATTGCATGCGTCAGTTGGTGCGGATCTGAAGAAAGCCGGCGTTCAGAATCTGGCAGCGACCGGCGATCTTTGTCGTCACACGGTTGCCGAATTCGGCGATGGCGCGAAATGGTTCAGGACACAGGAAGAAGTCATCGAATATTTACTGGCCGAGCTTGGCGGCAATGGCAATGTGCTGGTGAAAGGCTCCAGGTCGATGGGCATGGAGCGCATTGTTGAGGCACTGCGCAGTCACGCCGAAGAAGCAAAGAGCGCCTGAATATGCTGCTCTATCTCACAAATTATCTTGCCCAGTTTGAATCCGGATTTAATGTATTCAATTACCTGACAATGCGCGCAATTCTCGGTGCGCTTACAGCGCTGGTGCTGTCATTCGTTATTGGGCCAAGAATGATCGCGAGACTGAGCCGCAACCAGGTTGGGCAACCAATTCGCGAGCTGGGGCCGTCTTCTCATCTGCCAAAAGCAGGGACGCCGACTATGGGTGGTGCGTTGATTCTTACCGCCATTGTCGTAAGTACCGTGTTGTGGGCTGACCTTGAAAATAGATACATCTGGGTAGTGCTTTTCGTCACGCTTTCATTCGGCGTGATCGGTTACGTCGATGACTACCGAAAATTGATATTGCAGGATTCGGCCGGCCTGTCCGCAAAACAAAAACTGTTTTGGCAATCGACGGCGGCACTGATTGCCGCGGTCACGCTGTTTATGATGGCAACTGACGAAACCAGTACCTCACTTCTTATCCCTTATTTTAAAGATCTGGCTGTGCCCCTCGGTATGTTCCAGATCGTAGTTACGTTTCTGTTCATCGTTGGTTTCAGCAACGCAGTGAATCTGACCGATGGACTGGATGGATTGGCAATCATGCCAACAGTTCTGGTGGGCGGCGCACTTGGCGTGTTTGCGTACGTGACCGGAAATACGAATTTCTCTGAATACCTCGACATTCCCTATGTCAGCGGGACTGGTGAAATCCTTGTCTTTTGTTCGGCGCTTGCCGGTGCAGGACTTGGTTTCCTCTGGTTTAACACGTATCCCGCACAGGTATTCATGGGCGATATTGGTGCACTTTCGCTTGGTGCAGCTCTGGGTGTTGTAGCGGTCGTCGTTCGGCAGGAAATTGTGCTCGCCATCATGGGTGGAGTATTTGTCGTCGAAACGGTGTCGGTCGTGATTCAGGTGGCGTCTTTTAAACTGACTGGCCGGCGCGTATTCCGGATGGCGCCGCTACATCACCATTTTGAGCTTAAGGGTTGGGCTGAGCCGAAAGTTATCGTTCGATTTTGGATTATCACGGTCATCCTCGTGTTGATCGGACTTGCGAGTCTGAAAATACGATGAGCGTCGCTGCAAAAAAGAAGCCCGCGACGCGCAAGCGAGCGACAAGAACGAAAAAGAAACAAATCGTTTTCGGACTTGGTGCGACCGGTCTTTCTGTCGCCCGCTACCTGAAACGTTCCGGCGCCGATGCCATCTTTGTTGATAGTCGCGATGAACCACCTGGCCTTGATGAGCTCGCTGACATCATGCCGGGTGCCGAGGTTCTGAACGGCAAGTCGCCTGCAAAACTGCTGAAAAAGGCGGCGCGAATTATCGTGTCGCCTGGCGCATCCGATGCGGAATCGTTTCTGCAAGCAGCGCGCGATGCCGGCGTCGAAATTGTCAGTGATATTGAATTGTTTGTCGCTGAGGCAGACGCACCGGTTATCGCCATCACCGGGTCAAACGGCAAGAGCACCGTTACAACACTGGTTGCACTGATGTGCGATGCCTCCGGGGTCAATGCACTTGCCGGCGGAAATCTTGGCGTACCCGCACTGGATTTGCTGGTCGCAGACAAGCCGGATTTCTATGTGCTTGAGCTGTCCAGCTTTCAATTGCAGCGCACGCAAACATTGCCGGCGAAGGTTGCGGTCTTGCTAAACATTTCTCCGGATCATCTCGACTGGCACGAAAGTGAAGACCAATACCGGAAAGCTAAATACAGAATTTTTGACCAGGCCGAATCGGCCGTGGTGAATCGCGAAGACGACGAGGTAGACGCGCATTTATCGAAGAATTTGACGCGCTACAACTTCGGGCTCGATGAACCGGATGAGAACGGTTTTGGCGTAATCATTGAAGACGACGAGGAGTTTCTTGCACGCGGCGAGCAACTGTTGCTGTCGTGTGCGGATATCGCGATGGTCGGCGCACACAACCGGGCGAATGCGCTTGCGGCGTTGGCGACCGGTCATCTGATGGGTCTTGAATTGCCTGCAATGTTGCAGGTTTTGAACGAGTTTCCCGGTTTGCCGCATCGCATGCAGTTTGTGAGTCGATACAACGGCGTCAACTTCATCAATGACTCCAAGGCGACCAATGTCGGCGCCGCAACTGCCGCCGTTATGTCAGTTTCCGGACCAGTGGTACTCATCGCCGGCGGGCAGGGTAAGGGCGGAGATTTCGATGCGCTTGCGAAATCCGTTTTTACGCGGCTTCGCAGGGCAATTCTGATCGGCGAGGATGCGCCGCAGCTCGGAGAAGCCTTTACCGGCCTTGCTGACACGGAAACGGCAGCCAGCATGCAGGCGGCGGTTGCGAGGGCGATGGAAATTGCGGAAGCCGGTGACACAGTGCTGCTTGCGCCCGCCTGCGCAAGTTTCGATCAATATGAAAATTATC
The DNA here is from genome assembly GCA_047620565.1 of Woeseiaceae bacterium. Lineage (GTDB taxonomy): Bacteria > Pseudomonadota > Gammaproteobacteria > Steroidobacterales > Woeseiaceae > SZUA-117. Next base: position 4,977 of record JBLHLN010000069.1, on the reverse strand, counting down.
AGGCGCGTGGCGATGAATTTTGTCGCGCGGTAACGGCGTCGACTCGATGAGTACGGCGAGCATAACGATGCCTTTTCCAGCCCGCATGCGGACGCAGTTGCAACTTGATCCTGTGTTGCTCGGCATCGCCATGACTTTGTTGCTGGGCGGCATGGTTATCCTTGCTTCCGCATCCATCTCGATCGCAGATAACGCAACCAATGACCCGTTTTACTACGTTGGGCGACAGGCTCTCGCTGCGCTTGTCGGCACTGTCGCCGGATTCATTTGTTTGCTGGTACCCATGCATTTCTGGCGCAGCGTCGGACCATTGATGCTGCTGTTAGGTCTCGCCATGTTGCTGGTGGTCCTGTTGCCTGGTGTTGGTCATACGGTTAACGGCAGTACCCGCTGGCTGCGTTTTGGCGCACTCAATCTGCAGGTTTCAGAACCTGCACGGTTGTGCCTGATGATTTACCTGGCCGGCTACCTGGTCCGTCAAAATAAGTCGCTGCGTGAGCAATTTACCGGATTCCTCAGGCCGATGATCGTGCTCAGCCTGGCTTGCGGCTTGTTACTTGCGGAGCCTGATTTCGGCGCTGCCATCGTCCTGCTTGCTACTGCGCTTGCTATGTTGTTTGTTGCCGGCGCGCGTTTTCGTGACTTCTTTCTGTTTTTTGCGACGACAGCGCTGGCGATGGCCGCATTGGCAATTACTTCACCGTATCGTTTGCAACGACTGACGGGCTTCCTGGATCCATGGTCCGACCCATATGACTCCGGATTCCAGTTAACGCAGTCACTTATAGCAATAGGTCGGGGTGAATGGTTCGGTGTTGGCCTTGGCAACGGCGTACAGAAACTTTTCTATCTGCCTGAAGCCCACACCGATTTCGTCTTCGCCGTTTTTGCGGAGGAATTCGGTTTGCTGGGATCGTTCGTGCTGATAGCTCTGTTTTTCGCATTATTGTGGCGAGTTTTCCGACTTGCGATGCGGGCAGCTGACAACGAACAATTCTTCGAAGCCTACCTGGCGACCGGCATTGGCACCTGGCTGGGCTTGCAGGCGTTCATAAACGTTGGCGTGAACATGGGGCTCTTGCCGACGAAAGGTTTGACATTGCCGCTGGTGAGCTACGGGCGCAGCAGCCTGATTGTTACCTTGATGGCAATCGGACTATTGCTAAGAATTCATCACGAACTGGCTAGCGATTCCAGGCCGGCAAATACGCGAAAGAAAAAGCGCCGGAGTCGCAAGTGAGTTCCCGACCAATTCTCGTGGTAGCTGCGTTCATGTCTGGAGCCAGTCGATGAGCTCCCGACCAATTCTCGTGATGGCAGGCGGTACCGGCGGTCACGTTTATCCGGCGCTCGCGGTTGCGCGCGCGTTGCAGGAACAATCGCGGGAAATTGTCTGGCTTGGCACGCACCGTGGCATTGAGTCCCGCGTAATTCCGCAGGCCGGCATCCGGATGGAGTGGATCAGCGTCGCCGGACTTCGGCAAAAAGGCATGTTTGCATTGTTGCTGGCGCCGTTCAGGCTGACGCTCGCACTTTTTCAGTCACTACGCGTGATGTTCCGACATCGCCCGGCTGCGGTTCTTGGTATGGGTGGTTTTGCGAGCGGACCTGGCGGTCTTGCTGCCTGGTTGACCCGTCGACCGCTGGTCATTCACGAACAAAATGCTGTTGCTGGCTTAACAAACCGTCTTCTGGCGCGTCTTGCCCGGGTTGTGCTGCAGGCCTTCCCGGGCAGTTTTTCTGCAAATATCAAGAGCGAAACGGTGGGTAACCCGGTGCGCGCTGATATTGCAGCGCTTGCCGATCCCGATGAGCGATTCATGGACCGCGATGGTCCATTACGCCTTCTCATACTAGGGGGCAGTCAGGGCGCACTGGCGCTCAATCGGGCGGTACCGGCCGCGCTCGCGCTGCTGCCCGACAATATGCGTCCAACAGTTCTGCACCAGGCCGGCGAACGGACGTTGGCCGCTGCCACGGAGGCCTACGCGGCGCACGACATTGATGTGGAACTGAAACCCTTCATAGAGGACATGGCTGCGGCCTACGCCTGGGCTGATCTGGTTGTTTGTCGGGCCGGGGCACTGACGGTCGCGGAACTATCGGCTGTCGGCTTGCCGGCAATCTTTGTTCCATACCCTGCCGCCGTCGACGACCATCAAACGATTAACGCGGGACCCATGATCGACGCGGGAGCCGCGGTAATAATGCAGGAAGCAGCCATGAGCGACGAATCACTGGCTGCGCTGTTGAAAAACTGGCTGTCCGGCCGCAACGAGCTGCTTGAGAGGGCGAGAAAAGCGCGTGCCCTGGCAAGACCGGATGCACTGCGCCGCATTACGACAATCTGCCTCGAGGCGGCGGGTGAAACCGCGGAGGCTGTCGCATGATTAAGCGAATGCGCCGCATCAATCGCGTGCACTTTGTTGGTATTGGCGGTTCCGGCATGTCCGGAATTGCAGAGGTGATGCTGAGTCTTGGTTATTTGGTGCAGGGATCAGACATCAATAGCAATGCACAGGTCAAACGGCTTCAATCGCTGGGTGCGACCGTGTTTGTAGGGCACAACGCAGACAATATTCGCGACGCCGATGCCGTCGTGGTTTCGAGCGCCGTCGACGAATCAAATCCGGAAGTTGCAGCGGCGCGGGATGCGCTGCTTCCTGTCGTGCAAAGAGCAGAGATGCTGGCCGAACTGATGCGCTTTCGCTATTCAATTGCGGTAGCCGGAACGCATGGCAAAACCACCACGACAAGTCTCGTCGCAAGCGTCCTTGCCGAAGGGGGGCTCGACCCTACTTTTGTTATTGGCGGGCGCCTGAAGAGTGCGGATGCGAATGCTCGACTGGGAGAAGGTGAATACCTGGTCGCAGAGGCTGACGAAAGTGACGCATCATTTTCCCACCTCAAACCCATGCTCGCGATTGTCACCAACGTTGATGCCGACCATATGTCGACCTACGACGGTGACATGGATAAGTTGCGGAGCAGCTTTATAGACTTTCTGCACAACCTGCCGTTTTATGGTCTTGCCGTCCTCTGTGCGGACGATCCGGGGATCGAAGAAATCCTGCCAGCTGTAGGGCGTTCCGTTGTTTTTTACGGGACTGACGCTGAGGCAGATGTACGCGCTGAAAATATCCGTTTCTCGGGTGCCACAACGAGATTTGACGTTGTGCGCAAGGGTCGTAGTGAAGTTCTTTCCATCACACTACAGTTGCCAGGCCTGCACAACGTGCGCAACGCACTGGCAGCGATCGCCGTTGCCAGCGAATTGCAGATTGGCGACCAGGCGGTCATGGATGCATTGAGAAATTTTGAAGGTATCGATCGCCGTTTCCAGAGTTACGGTGAGCTGCGCACAAAAAATGGCAAGGTACTGCTGATCGACGACTATGGTCACCACCCAACGGAAATTGCTGCAACACTGTCGGCGGCACGCAGCGGTTGGCCGGATCGACGCATCGTGCTGGCGTTTCAGCCGCACCGATATACCAGGACGAGGGACCTGCTGGACGATTTCGCATCGGTGCTGTCGGAAGCCGATGTCCTCGTATTGCTGGAAGTTTATGCGGCAGGCGAAGATCCGATTGCCGGCGCCGACGGTCGGGCGATTGCGCGCGCTGTCCGCAGTCGCGGCGGCGTCGAGCCGGTTTTTGTTGAAACACTCGATGATCTCGCTGCAGTGCTGGAGGGCCTGGTCAACGACGGCGATTTACTGCTGACGATGGGCGCAGGCAATATCGGCGCATTTGCGGCAAGCCTGCCTGAACACCTAGATCGGGCCAGGCATCTCAAGGTGCAATCATGATGGCCGCGCCGGCTATTCCTGCCGTGTCAGGTGAAATTCGGCAGGACGAACCGATGAGTCGCCACACGTCGTGGCGTGTCGGCGGGCCTGCACAAACGTTTTACAAACCTGCGAGTCTCGCTGATCTGTCGCAGTTTCTGCGCGACCTTGATATCGATACGCCGGTTTTTTGGTTTGGACTTGGCAGTAACCTGCTGGTCAGGGACGGTGGCATTCCAGGTGCTGTTATCGCAGCGTCCGGAATTTTTACATCGCTTGAAAAAACCGCTGAGCACAGTGTGCGTGTCGGCAGCAGCGTGCCGTGCACGCAACTGGCTCGACAGTGCATTCGCTGGGGAATGGGGCCGTCCGAATTTTTTGCGGGTATTCCCGGTCTGCTTGGTGGTGCACTGACGATGAACGCAGGTGCGCATGGCTCGGAAACCTGGGAGCGCGTGCGATCTGTCAAGACCATTGATCGACACGGCAACGTTCACGAACGCAAACCGAATGAATATTCCGTTGCCTACCGCAGCGTTACCGGTCCACAAAACGAATGGTTTGTAGAAGCGGAATTACAGTTCGATCCGCAAGCGGATCCGAGTATGGAAACGCTGAAGAATATGCTCGCGCGGCGCAAAGACACTCAGCCACTCGGTCTGCCGAGTTGCGGCTCAGTATTTCGTAACCCGCCCGGCGATCACGCTGCGCGCCTGATTGAGGCAGCAGGACTGAAAGGTCACCGCATAGGCGGGGCTGAAGTATCCGACAAGCACGCCAATTTCATTATTAATCGCGGCGACGCGACGGCGCTCGATATTGAAACCCTGATAAATTATGCGCAACAAACGGTCGCCGACTTTCATGGCGTCCATCTGCTGCCTGAAGTTCGAATCGTCGGAGAAGCGAAGCGATGACGACGAACAATGCAGAGCAAAGAATCGTGATCAACGAACCTGGTGAATTCGGCAGGGTCGCGGTTATGTACGGCGGTTTCTCAAGCGAGCGCGAAGTTTCTATAGACAGTGGCAAGGCGGTGTTATCTGCATTGCAATCGCGAGGTATCGACGCCCACGCATGGGATCCGGCAGAACGAAATCTTGCCGAATTCGCGAGCGCGGGATTTGACCGCGTCTGGATCGCACTGCACGGCCCCGGTGGCGAGGACGGCGCGCTACAGGGTGCAC
>JBLHLN010000068.1:0-9451 GCA_047620565.1 Woeseiaceae bacterium | reverse complement strand
CGATTTCAGACAGTGCAAAAAGAATCGCGGCTGGAAGCCGCTCCCACAAACAAGGGTCGCTGCCACGACGAAGGTAATTACTTGTCAGGACGGGTTAGTTGGCCGGCGCCGCGTTAGCTTTTTCGACGAGCGTTTTTTTGGTGAGCTCGATCACTTCTTCCCAGTTCTCGTTGAGAATGAGGAATGACATTGCATAGTGAGCAATCTTCCATTTGCCGCTTTCCTTAACGAGTACGCCAGTGCCACGAAGCCTGCCGCTGGTTTCTGAATAAACCACTTCATCGAACCAGGCAATTTCTGCGGAATCGGCGACGCTGACTTCTCGTTCAACAGACTTGTAGCTCCAGCCACTGCCGTCCTTGAAGCGGCCGTCGACATAGTCGCTAAAGTCCGGGTGCTTCGGCCAGCGCTCCCATTCATCGGTTCCCATGAACACACCGTTCGCAGTCATATGTCCGAGGAATCGCGCCTTGTCGCCATGCGCCGCAGCATCGTGAAAGTCGTCAAGGACATTATCGATTGCGTTGAGGTTGGCGTCATCCGCAGTAGCGATTCCAGTGAACAGTATCACCAGGAAAATGAAATAACGGGTTCTCAAGATTCTCTCCTCATGTCTTGTTAGCGAAGCTGGCTGTCCTTGCTTCCGCGGCGGTTATAGCCGCTGTTACTGACCGCTTCTTTGTCTTGTTGTGCCTGGCACTTGATACAAAGGCGAACGCCGGGTACGGCTTCTCGTCGTGCCTCGGGAATGGCGTCGTCGCATTCCTCACAGCGCTGCAGGCTTTCGCCGCGGGGCAACTGACTACGGGCACGACTAACGGCATCCTCTATCGATGCGTCAATCTGTTCCTGAACTGCCCCGTCTTTTGCGAATCCGCCAGCCACACTCAGCCCCTGATGTGCCAACAATATAGCCGTCAGTTTATAGAAAAACTGCTTACTTCGCGCCTCGATAACGCAGCGCGATCTGGAACGCGACATCGGGTGCGCTGGCAACGTCAGCGTCTTCCGTAATTGCCACGCTTAGTTGGTACTTGTTGCTCAGGTCAATATTCGTGCCGAACGTTACGGTTGTCGAATTTCCGCCAAGGCTGTGAATGACAGAATCATATACAGCAGTGCGAACTGCTCCCTGCAACAACAGCTCAATTCGCTGGCCGGCCTGGAAGCCAATGCCGGTCGATACATAAGCAGCCCAGTCCTGGTATCGATTAGCGAGAACGTCTGGCTCGCCAAGGTGTATCGCATGCATTCGATAAAATCCTGTCAACCTGTCTGTACCGAACAACCGGTTCACATCACCGGCAACTCCAACGCTGACGTCGGTGCCACCGCTACCGTGCAGCCTGGCGCTGTCGCCGGTTGGCAATTTCACGCCAAAGCGCAGCGCCATTTGATGCCGATCTGATGTCAGCAATTTCCAGCCGCCAAATAATCGCGTATCGCCGATGCCCGCCGAGCTGTCCTTCTCATACACATGTAAGCCTGTCAGGTCGGCATAGCGAAAATCGAGAAGGTCATGCCCCCGGTCTGGCCGATTGCCCTCAGGCATACCAAAAATATTGTGGAAGGAATCTATAAACGAATCCAGCTTGCCCGGTTGATGTTGCATATAGGGGAGTTCGACGCCCAGCTCCAGTTTGTTGCCTATTGCTTTACGGTAACGAAATTCAAATCGGCTGGTTTCGCCATCAAGGTAGAGCGCTTCACTTGGCCGGGCTTCAAAAACGGAGTGACTTGCATGGGTGATGGACAATTCCCAGGCGCTTTCGCCCGCTCGTAGCAGGCGGCCACCTTCGGTGCTGTCGGGTATGCCAAAGATCCCGGTCAGCGGTCCATTGTCATGGTCGCGCAGGACGTCGGCACTGGCACTCGTCGCCAGGGCAAGAATGCATCCGAGCATCGGAATGCATCGATAGGTTTTTGAAATTATGTCAAGCAATTATTATTATTCTTATTTTTATGGAAGGCCAAATTGGTGTAAGCAACGCCTTCCGAGCTTTCTGGCTTTTTGCCAGAGGCCTTATGCAGCGCTTGTTTCAAGTATTCCTGCAAATCCGGAATACGCGCTTCACTGACCTTTACGTTATTGTACCCCGTCGTGAGCGTTTTAGTCGCATCGAGCTGCCGCGCCGGTCGAATGTGTCGACCCTTTGCCTCTTTAAGACGTATTATCGACGCAGCAAATTGCTAACAAGCAGGGCAGCCGGATGCAGGGAAAAATCGCGTTTGAAGAACACGTCGCAATCGAGGAAACGATTGAGGCTACGCGGAAATTTTCCGGTGAGTCCGGTCGCTGGGATGATCACGTACGGGAAATTCTCGACCTCGGCACGGAACGACTTGAACACATGGACAGGTCGGGCATCGAATTTGCGATCCTGTCACTGAACGCACCTGGCATCCAGGGCGTACTGGACACAAACGAAGCAATCGCCCTGGCCAGAAAGGGCAACGACAAAATGGCGGCTGCGGTTTCGGCGCACCCCAAACGGTATGGCGCATTCGCCACTTTGCCATTGCAGGATCCGGATGCGGCCTCGGCAGAGCTGACGCGATGCGTCAGGGAACTTGGATTCAAGGGGTGCATGATCAACGGCTTTACGCAGCGGGATGATCCTGATTCGGCCCTCTACCTGGACGAACCCCGCTATCGTGATTTTTGGGCTACGCTTTCCGAGCTAAACGTTCCACTGTATCTGCATCCGAGAATGCAAATTCCTGCTCGCGCACAAAACTATGCGGGCCACCCCTGGCTAATGAGCGCGCCGTGGGGGTTTGCGGTTGAAACGTCCATCCATGCATTGCGCATATGCGGTAGCGGCATATTCGATGATTATCCCAATCTCAAGGTGATCATCGGTCATTTGGGAGAGTTTATTCCGCATGGTCTGTGGCGCATCGATGCGCGCATGGAGTACTCGCCCAGGGGTTATCGTGGTGAACGCCCACTGGGAGATTATTTCCAGGAGCATTTTTTCGTGACTACGAGTGGTTTTTTCAATGACCCTGCGTTCAGGAACACGCTCGAGGTGATGGGTACCGACAAGGTGTTTTTCTGTGCAGACTACCCATTTGAAAGAATGGAGGACGCGGCAGAATGGTTCGACTCCAGCGGGGTTGTGTCGGACGAAGAACGCATCAAAATCGGCCGGACTAACGCCATGGAGTACTTCAATCTGCAGCTGGAATGAGGCGCAGATACGCCAGGCCTGTTGTGAACACACCACCATACGAAATATTGGTTTAAAAACAGATAGTTACAAAGACGATCTGCTCCCCGGATTTATCCTCACGCGCGAAACTTTTGCCGTTGGCACCTGTCCATTGTGATCTGTGGCGATTCGGCTCCTTTTTTGACCGGGATAGACAAGCCTGGATTGCATATTGTTGATTTAATAAATCAATTCAAACCAATCGAATACGCGGCAAATCCAATACTTCAGTCGCGACAAATTGAGGGTAATTAACTTGAAGACATTAATGCTAGTCGCTGCAGTAGCGACGACGTTGCTACTTGCAGCTTGCGGGCAAGAGCCGGCAACTGAAGAGGCGCCAATTGCAGAGCCGCAAGCGCTTGTTTCGGGAGTTACGCGCGAACACATGGATCCGGGCGTACGACCCGGTGACGACTTCTTTTCCTACGTCAACGGCAAGTGGATCGCGGAAACCGAGATACCGGCAGATCGTGGCTCCTACGGAGGCTTCACTTTGCTGCATGAAGAATCGCAGGAACATGTACAGGCGATTATCGAAGAATCGGCCAGCGGTGATTTCGCACACGGCACTGACGAGCAAAAAGTTGGTGACCTTTACAAGTCCTACATGGATATGGATGCTCGCAACGCACGTGGGATTGAACCCCTGGCGGGTGAGTTTGAAAAGATCGAATCTATCGACAGCTACGATGACGTTGCCGTATATATGGCGGCCGCCAACAAACGCGGCTACGACATGCCGTTCGGTCTCGGACAGTCTGCGGATTACAAGGATCCGACTACCTACATGATCTATGCGGCACAAAGCGGTCTCGGTCTGCCGGATCGTGAGTACTACCTCAAGGATGATGAGCAATCATTAGAGCTGCGCGAGCAATACGTCGCTCATGTAGAAAAGATGTTCGACCTCGCTGGCCTATCTGACGGCGCCGAAGCGGCGGCGACCATCATGGCGCTCGAACATCGCATGGCCGAACAGCACATGCGCAAGGAAGACACCCGTGACAGGGTTGCGTTGTATAAGAAAATCCCGGTCGGCGAGCTCAATGACCTGATGCCGAAATTCAACTGGGAAGGTTACCTGGCGGAAGCCGGGTTGCAGGACCTCGATGGCCTGGTTGTCATGATGCGTGATCACATGCGTGCACTGGATGACATTATCGAGGAAACCAGCCTCGATGTTTGGAAAACTTACCTGACCTGGGCGATTCTGAATTCAACTGCGAATCGCCTCACTGCTGATCTCGACAAACAGAATTTCGAGTTTTATGGCAAGGCGTTGTCTGGCAGGGAAGAACAGCAGGAAATGTGGCGTCGCGGTGTCAGTGTTGTCAACGGCAATCTTGGTGAAGTGGTTGGCAAGGTCTATGTTGGCAAGCACTTTCCGCCGGAGGCCAAGGAACGCATGCTGGAGTTGGTTGGCAATTTGATCAATGCCTATGAAGTCAGTATCAAAAATCTCGACTGGATGACAGAAGAAACGAAGAAAGAGGCGCTCGATAAACTTTCCAAGTTCACGCCAAAAATCGGTTACCCGGACGTTTGGCGTGACTATTCTGCGCTGGACATTGAGGTCGAAGATCTGTTTGGCAATATGGAGCGTGCCGCGCTTGCGGAACACGATCGCGCTATTCAGCGACACGGTGGGCCGGTTGACCGCACGGAATGGGGCATGACGCCGCAAACCGTAAATGCATATTACAATCCGCCATTAAACGAGATCGTTTTTCCGGCTGCAATTTTACAGCCGCCGTTCTTCAACCTGGAAGCAGATGATGCGGTCAACTATGGTGCAATTGGCGCCGTGATTGGGCACGAAATCGGGCATGGCTTCGACGATGCAGGCAGTACTTTCGACGGTGACGGCGTACTACGGAATTGGTGGACCGATGAAGATAAAGCTGAATTCGAAAAACGCACCAGCAAACTCGTGGAGCAATACTCTGCGTTTGCGCCATTTGACGACTTGAACGTCAATGGCGAATTCACGCTGGGTGAGAACATCGGCGATCTCGGCGGTATCAGCATCGGCTTGCTGGCATACAAAATGTCACTGAACGGAGAAGAGTCGCCGGTCATTGATGGTCTCACGGGTGTGCAGCGCGTATTTCTTGGCTACGGAGCAGTTTGGCGCAACAAATATCGCGACAAGACGATGCGTTTGTTGATTGGCACTGATCCACATTCGCCGTCTATGTATCGTGCCAATGGCGCCGTGCGAAATGTGCCGGAATTCTACGAGGCATTTGACATCAGCGAAACCGATGCCCTGTATCTCGCGCCCGAAGATCGGGTCAAGATCTGGTAATTGAAATGAGCTGACTGGCTCCACAAAGATGAAAAGAACGGCGCCCGATTGATTTATCCGGCGCCGTTTTTTTTGCCGCATGGATCATGCAGCCCTGCAGATTACTGGCGCAATGCTTCTGCAAGTAGCGCTTCCGCGATCTCGTCCGGAGAGGCGCTGTCACTGTTCGCAAGAACGACGACGCCAATGCCGGCATTAAGGTCGAGCAACAGGTGCGAGCGGTGCGCAGCAAACCAGCCGTCGTGGCGTGCAATTTTTCGGCCATTCAACTCACCAATCCTGAGTCCAATGCCACGACCTGGTACCTGCGGCGTCAGCATTAGTCGACGCAGCTCCGGTGAAATAAGATCCTCGCCGTTGTAACCGAAAATGAAACGCGCCAGCCTGCCCAGATCCCGCGCACTGCTGTATAAGCCGAACGCCGGCGTCATGGCGCCTGCATTGTGATACTCGCGAACATGACGACCATTAACTGCTTTGCCGACGCCGGCAAAAGGGCGGTCTTCGTTTGGAATCACACGACCGACCGGCGTATAGCCCGCCGCAACATCTGGCACCGGACCAGGCCCACCGGTGGATGACATTTTCAAAGGCTGCAGTACACGTGAGTTCAGTGCGTCTGCGTAGGCTTCACCGCTGGCGTCCTCGATCACGGCTCCGAGCGCTGCGTAGCCGATATTTGCGTAGCGAACTTGTTCTCCCGGCACTGAGCGCAATTCGCTGCGCGTCAAATAGTCCGTAAGCGCCGGTTGGTCAGGAAACGTGCCACTGAACCAGTAGCCGAAATCTCCCTCGCGATCGAGACCAGAGGAATGAGTCAGCAGATGGTGAACGGTAATTCCGTCGGTATTCTTTACCGATTCAACAGCGATGTCGGCGACGCTGTCTTGCAGCGACAAGCTGCCGCGATCTGCAAGCTGCAGTGCCAGGACGGCGGTGAGAACCTTGCTTAGAGACCCGGCATACAAAATCGTGTCTGCGGTTATCTCGCGGCCTGTCTCGAGATCGGCCATACCGCTGCCGCCGGCAAATAGTTCTTCCCCGCGAATAGTGACGACAGCACTGACACCTGGAATATCCTGCTCATCGCGGAAAAGATCGACAATCTGCTGAAAGTCAGCCACGGCGGCTGCGGCAAGTGCGGTGAGAACCAGCGAAGCTGTCATAGGACCTCAAATTACGCTGCGTTGTCTTCCATTCGATCGGCCGCAGCTGTTGACGTGACCCTGTTCGGACTGCTGAATTGCAGAACGCCATCGTCGATCGCGCCACGGCGGATAATTTTTTTGTCCAAAGCATAGTCTTGCGTATTGATCCACGGCGCTCTGTCGCTCTGTTTCGGCAACTGGTGCATCTCGCGTTGAATGTAACCGGAGGAGAAATCGGCAATCCAGTCTAATGCTGGCATGTCCTGGTCATCGCTTCTTAGCCTGGGTGTGCATTGCCGCTGACCGGTCTCATCCATATGTGCCAGTAACCTGCAGCAAAACTCGGCAGTCAGGTCGGAGCGCAGTGTCCAGGATGCATTGATGTAGCCAAAAGTCGAAACCAGGTTTGGCACGTCCGAATACATCATGGCCTTGTAACTGAAAGTTTTCGAAAAATCGACCGGTTCGCCATCGACGAAGAATTGCATGCCGCCAAGGACAACCAGGTTAAGCCCCGTGGCGGTAACGATAATGTCTGCATCCAGCTCATCGCCCGATTTCAACAAAACGCCTTTTTCTGTGAAGCGATCGATCTGCTCGGTGACGACCGAGGCCTTACCGGAGTTGATGGACTGAAAAAAATCGCTGTTAGGCACAAGACAAAGTCGCTGATCCCAGGGGTTGTAGCGGGGGGTGAAATGTTTTTCGATCACAGCCTCGGATTTCAGATCTTTGCGCAACATATGCATCAGCTGGTCACGAACTTTGTCCGGATCGGTGCGTGATTTACTGTATACCATCCGTTGCAGGCGGATGTTCTTCCAGCGCGTGATCGCGTAAGCCAGTTTTTCAGGAAGAATCCTGCGCAAAATGTTGGCGACGATGTCCTTATCAGGCCGGGAAACCATATAGGTTGGTGAACGTTGCAACATTATTACGTGTTGTGCTTTTTCAGCCATCTCGGGGACCAGCGTTACGGCGGTCGCGCCTGAGCCAATAACAACCACTCGTTTGTCCGTGTAATCGAGGTTCTCCGGCCATTCCTGCGGATGAACGATTTCTCCGCTAAATGACTCTCTACCGGGGAACTCCGGCGTGTAGCCGTTCTCGTAGCTATAGTAGCCCGCGCACACCTGAATCATGTTGCAGCGGATAACAACAGTCTCATCGCTATTCTTTTTCTGTGCCTCAATCGACCAGGTGGCGTCGTCGCTGGACCAGCTCGCTCGTTTTACCAGGTGCCCAAAGCGAATATGTTCGCTAATGCTGTTTTCAACCGCTGTTTCCCGGATGTAATTAAGAATTGAAGGACCGTCCGCTATTGCCTTCGCTTCGCGCCATGGTTTGAAGTTGTAACCGAGTGTGTGCATGTCGCTGTCGGAGCGTATGCCGGGAAAACGAAACAGGTCCCAGGTGCCGCCCAGGGCTTTACGGCCCTCAAGAATTACATAGCGCTTGTTGGGGCACTTTTCCTGCAGGTGATAGGCGGCTCCGACGCCCGACAACCCTGCGCCGATGATGACAACGTCGAAAAATTCACTGCTCACGGGCTAACTCTTTTTTTCCCGGCACAACTGCTGCTGCGCGGGCGCTTCCCTGTCAAGGTCACATTGTTCACGGGCAATTTTCAACGCACGCGCGTACCACTCGAATTCATCCAGAAACCTGACGATTCTCTTATCATAGGCGCCGTCCAGTGCATTGCCTTCATCATCAAAAGCAGTGCCAACGCCGGAAACTGGAAAAGCGCTTGGAATACTCGGCGTGCCGAGTTCCGCCAATATCGCGCGCAGGTTCACCAGGGCACGCACGCCGCCGAAGGGTCCGGCAGAATAGGTAACGACTGCGCTCGGTTTATAAAGGTATTCGCTTTGATAGTGATCCAACAGATTCTTCAGCGCGGCCGATATGCTGTGATTGTATTCCGCGCTGACAACGACAAATCCGTCGGCGGCCTCCAGAGTTTCGCCAACGGCAGCCATGGCGCGGGGTGCGCTTCCCGAATCGTATTCCTTGTACATTAAATCGAGAAACGGCAGGTCACACTCGGATGAGTCAATCAATGAGACGTCGTGATTGCGTTCCTCAAGTTTGCGGACAAGAAAGCGCGCGGCTTTGATGCCCTGGCGATTGCGGCGCGCACTGCCATAAATCACAGCGGTTTTAAGGTTCACGGGAAATCCAGTTTTGGCGACGGTTATTATCCAGGTTATTCCCTGGGTTACTGGCTAGTGTAAGACAATGGCGGATTCGGCGGTACTCTCTGCTATGTTTGCAAGGAGACATAGTATTCAACCCAGGGGCGACTAATGATCAGATCCGTGACTTCTTTCGGCGTATTCCTGCTCGCCGCCGCCACTGTGGCGGCGGCAGATACTACGTTCACACCAGTTCAGACCGAGTTGTTTGCTGACCCGGGAGGGCAGTCAAACGCGTGGGGTGATTTCGACAACGATGGCGATCTGGACCTGATCATCACCTTTAACAATGCGCCGATACGCCTGTATCAGAACAATCCCGACGGCTTCGAAAACGTAGCCGCCGAATTTGGGCTGCCTGCAGATGGCGGGAACCAGCGATCCGTCGCCTGGGGTGACTATGACAACGATGGTGATCTGGACATTTATATTGGCTATTCCGGTCATCGGGGGCCAAAAAATCAACTGATGCGCAACAATCTGCAACAAGGTCAGGCCGGCTTTACCGAGGTTGGCGAAGTGGCCGGTGTCGATATCCAGGGAATTACCCGGCAGGTATCTTTCGTCGACTACGATGCT
>JBLHLN010000067.1:0-9497 GCA_047620565.1 Woeseiaceae bacterium | reverse complement strand
ATCGCTTTGCGCTGGCCGATTATCAGCAGGCATTTGACCTGATGGAATCAGGTCAGTCCGGCAAAATAATCCTTGATTGGAACTAGCGGTCGGCTATCGACAGGTCGATGGCAGGAGAGTTGCTGGTATCGCGCCGCTGGCGCAACTCCAGCTGACACTGCCACCGTTACTTAGTGCAGTAACCGTCACTGTTCGACCGATGATCAGCGCATTCGCTCTGTTGCCATACAGAATCGAAATTACTGCCCCGGTTACAGAAATTCCGGCAACGTAATTGCCAGAAAAACTTGCCGCGGGTGGCAATGCCGCCGCCGCGTTGTCGGTCGGGAAGGTGCCATATTGTTCGTGGTACGCGGTAACGCCATTTTTGAATGGCCCTGTAAGATTCAGCCCTTCGGACACTTGTGCGCGAATCACGTAATTCTGGTAGGCCGGAATGGCGAGCGCCGCAAGCGTTCCAATGATTGCGACTACAATCATTAATTCGATCAAGGTAAATCCATTCTTGCTTCTGAGCATGCCGTGCACCTTGCCGCGACAGCGGGCGATCCGCTAATTTGCGCAACAGGTTAAATTAGTGGTGCGGCAATATTGTTGTTTTACATCACATTTTGGCCATCGAAGCGCAAACTCTGTGGCCGTATTATTTGCTGGTTATTCAAATAAGCAAAAGCAGTGTGCATAAACGCCCTTGGGATCATTAAATCGAAGCAGAGGGGACAGTTTCCTTTCGACTATGTTGGCGATCCGTTCCAACGAAGAATCGCGTCTGCCAAAGCCGTCGAAATCCATGCCAAATGCCTTTGCACCTCCCATCAAATCGATAACCAATTGCTCGCCGGACGTCATTTCCTTTTCGATGACTTTGGATCCGTAATCATCAAGTTCTGCAAGTTCGGCAGCCGCCGCAATCGCATCGTCAATATTGCCTATTTCATCTATCAGGCCATTGGCAATGGCATCTGTCCCGGTCCACACCTGGCCCTGTGCGATGCTGTCGACGGCCGACTTATCAATGTCCCGATGCACCGAGACTTTGCTGATGAAGTCGTCGTAACCCTTATTCATCATGAGCTGAAATATCGACCTGGCGTCCTCAGACATTTCCCTGTCGGGACGAAACTGCCCCGCCCAGGCAGTAGTGGCGACGCCGTCGGTATGAATGCCGAGCGTATCCATCGCGCGTTGGTACGTCGGGAACATCCCGTAGATCCCGATGGAGCCCGTGATCGTGTATGGCGTCGCATAAATCTGGTCCGCGGCCATTGAGATCCAGTAGCCGCCTGAAGCAGCCAGACTACTCATGGACACGACAACCGGTTTCCCGGCCGCTTTGATTGCTACTATCTCGTTGCGAATGATTTCAGATGCAAACGCACTACCACCCGGGCTATCGACCCGCAGAACTACCGCTTTTACCGTTTCGTCCTTGCGCGCCTTCCTTAGCAGGCTTGCAGTGGAGTCACCGCCAATCGATCCAGGTGGTTGACTGCCATTTCGAATTTCGCCAGCGGCAACGACAATGGCGACATTCTCCTTGGCGGTATCGGTACCCTTAATCATGCGCATTTGCACGAGATATTCTTCCATTCCGGCCGCAGGATATCCTTCTTCGTCATCCTCATCCTGACCGGTTAGTTCACTGATCCTGTCCTGTAACTCATCGCGCGTGGCGAGTACGTCGACGAATTTCAGGTCAAGGAATAAACTTGCCAGGTCACCATCTACTTCCCGCGTATTGTCGACGAGATCGCCAAGCAAGTCCTCGATCGTATTTTCTTCAATCTCCCTTGCCTGCACGATGTCCTGTTTGTATTGAGTCCACAACTGATCAAGCAAACCCGTATATGAGTCGCGCGCCTCGTCCGACATACTATTGTCAAGATACGGCTCAACAGCGGCTTTGTGCGTACCGACACGAAATACATTCCAGTCGATTTTCAGTGTGTCAATTGCTTGCTTGTAATAAGTCTGGAAAATACCGAATCCTCGCAACAATACGAAGCCGTCGGGGTGCATATAGATTTCATCTGCACGCGATGCAAGGTAGTAGGATCCCTGACCATAATAATCAGCACTCGCAATTACTGTTTTGCCCGATGTTCGAAAATCATCAATGGCATCACCGACTCTTTGTAACTTGCTGAGACCACCGCTGGGCATTGCAGAAAGGTCGAGCACGACTGCCGTTATTCGCGCGTCGTTTTTCGCGTACCCGAGTGCGTCGACGATATCCTGCACCAACGTCTGTGGGTTTTCGTCACCCAGCAACTCTGCCAGTGCGCGATCATAGGGGTCGCCCTCAAGCTGCTCAACGAGATTACCCTGAGGACTAATTACCAGTGCCGCTTTGCCGGGAACACTGGGTGCTGTCGACGACATTGTTCCAATTACCACTGAAAAAATGATCAATAAAATGAGCAAATGCAACACTTTTCTCAGACCATCGACCGCAGTCCACAAAGCGTTAAACAAGCGCACAAATGTGTTCCGAATACTCATTTTTTCTAACTCCTGCTTTGCAATCTTTACACGCTTTCAGGATTTTCCAGTGTGCAATTGCTGTTTCTCAAGATATCTAGTGGTGCGCATCTTCGTTTGGAGACGCGACACCTTCGTCGAGTGGCCGTGAATAACTAATTCTGTATATGGCGCCGTTCTTGTCGTCGCTTACAAGAAGTGATCCGTCCGCAAGGGACAGCAAATCTACCGGACGGCCTGAGACTACTTCATCCTGCAGCCATCCTTCGGCAAAGACCTCATAGCCAATTGTGCGGTCAGTCCGATCCCTCTGCAATCTCACCAGGCTGATGCGGTAGCCAATTTTCCGTGACCGGTTCCACGAGCCGTGTTCGGCTATGAATACCTGACCCTGGTACTTGGCAGGAAACATATCGCCGCCATAAAACATCATGCCCAGCGGCGCCACGTGAGGATCCAGTTTCTGCGCCGGCGACTCGAATTCACTGCATTGTCTTTGCTCGCCGTATTCCGGGTCCGCGATGTCGTCACCATGGCAGAAAGGAAAGCCGAAATGCATACCGGGACGGGATACCCGATTAAGCTCGCCTGGCGGGATGTCATCACCCAGCATGTCCCGTCCATTGTCGGTAAACCACAATTCACCGGATTGCGGGTGCCAGCCGAAACCCACAGAATTTCTGACTCCTCTGGCAACCACCTCTCGCTCGCTGCCATCCGGATTCATACGAATGATTCTTGCAAAACCTTGCCGATCACATACATTACAGGGCGCACCAATACTGACGTACAGCTTGCCATCCGGCGAAAAGTCCATGTAGCGCCAACCGTGATGACTTTCCGTTGGCAAATCGCTGACGACGACTTCCGCATCGGCAACCGACTCCAGGTTTTGTTTGATGTCCTGGTAACGCAATATTCGATGATTTTCCGCGACGTAAAGATCCCCGGCAAAAAAAGCAATACCGTTTGGCACCTTCAAATTCGTTGCCAGCGTGCGCACAACAGGTTTCTCTCCCGCACGCGGCGTGACTGCATAAATTCTACCGTCGCGGCGCGTCGATACAAATACTGTCCCGTCGTCGCCGCTGGTCAGGGAGCGAGCGTTAGGCACCTCGTCCGTCCACAGTTCGATCGAGAAGCCTGGCGGTAATTTGATCGAGCCCAGGTCAACATCCGACTGAGCCCGCAGTCCACTGCAAGTCGTCAACGCAAAAATAATCGTTACTATTGTTTTTCGCCACGTCACGATTTTTCCTTAATCGGGAATCAGCCAAAGTGAAAGGCCGGGCAAATACATGATCAAAAGAACCGACAACATTAGAATCAATAAGAACGGAAAAGTTGCTGCATAAACGTTCATGATCGGTCGATCGAAACGATAGCTGGCAATGAACAGATTTAATCCGACTGGTGGTGTCAGGTAGCCAAGCTGCATTGCGGCAAGGAATACAATACCCAAATGGAATGGATCGACGCCGTATTGAGCGGCGATCGGCAGAATTAATGGGACAACCAAAACAATTGCCGAAAAAATATCCAGGATGGCACCAAGTATTAGCAGGAAAATGAACAACAGAAACAGGAAGCTGGCCTGGCTGGAGACAAATTCAGTGATATAGGCGAGTAGTTGTTGCGGCACATCTGCCGTAATCATGTAGTTGGTGGATGCCAGCGACACGCCAAGAATAATCAAAATGCCACCGACCAGAAGCATCGACTCGCGCATAACTCCCGGAAGGTCACGAAACTTTATTTCCCTGAGAATAAATACCTCTACCAGGAGCACATACAATGCAGTGACCGCCGCAGCTTCGGACACGGCGAAAAACCCCGAATAAATGCCACCCAAAACAACGATTGGCAGAGGCAGCTCCCATTTCGCTTCATTGAGCGCAGAACCTACCTCTTTCCAGGAAAACGTCTTTAGCGGCTTGCGGTTATGCCTGTTGATCCAGAGGCTGTAGGCCGAAAGTAAAATCAGCATTAACATGCCAGGTAATACTCCCGCACGAAACAGATTGTCGATTGATATTTCGGCAATGACGCCGTACAGGATCAAAGGTAGCGACGGCGCAAAAAGCAATCCGAGACTGCCTGACGTCGTCACCAGTCCAAGATTGAAATTATCCGGATACCCGTCCTGCTTGAGCGCGGGATACAAGATTGCGCCAAGCGCAATAATTGTGACTCCGGAGGCCCCGGTGAATGCGGTAAAAAATGCGCAGGCAGCCAGTGACACGAGCGCCAGGCCACCAGGCATCCAGCCCATCAATGCACCGGTCAGCCTGACCAGGCGATGTGGCGCGTTACTCTCACTGAGTAAGTAGCCTGCAAAAGTAAACAGTGGGATCGCTGACAGCATCGGCATGTTGGTAATGCCGAAAATTTCGCTGACGATCACCATCATATCGGTACCGTCCTGCATGAAACCAAGCATGGCGCTTGCCGCAATAATGACAAACAACGGCGCTCCAAAAATCGCCAGTATCAATAAGATGATGCTTGCGAATATCACTCCATGGATTCCGCAGACGCTGGCTTGAAGACACGCAGTATCTCGGCGCCGCTTACAATAGCGAAGCGGTAGCACATGAGCGCAAGTGATACCGGCAGCACGGAATATGCGATCCATGCAGGAAAATCTGTCAGCACGGTGTCCTCAAAGAACAATTCAACGTAGCGCACCGAATGCCATGCCAACATACCGCAAACCACCGCCGCAAACGCATCGACGATGATGCGCGGAAACCTTGCATACTTATCAGGAACGAAATGCGAAAGGACATCGATGCGCAAATGTTTGTTACTTCGGGCGGCGGCAATAGACGCGATCAATGCGATCCAAAGCACCATTAGACTGATGAGTTCGTCAGTCCAGACAAAGCCGATACTGAAAAATATGCGCAACACAATCTGGCCGACTGCCAGGATCATCATTGCACCCAATAGTAAAACCAGCGAAGCGTTTTCCGCCGCTGTGCCCCAACGCTCCAGTCGTTTCAGAATGCCCGGTAACGCCTCAGGCACTATTGCGCACCACTGTTGCCGCCGGTCTCTTTCTGGCGAAAGTCTTCGATGTGTGATTGCATTTCCTGCAGCCGGCCCATTGAGAACATACCGTCCTGCGCCATTCTGCGATTCGTCTCGATCGCGACTTCACGAATTTTCTGAAACTCGGCATCATCAGGTTCCACGCGTTCCAGCCCTACGCTTAGCAGGGCCTCGATTCCGTTCACGTATTCGTCGCGACTGCGTGCATTTACGTCTGCATAAACTTTAGCCATGACTTCGCGGACGATAGCCTGGTCCGCAGAATCGATGCGATTAAATGTCTTTTTCTGAATAGCCATAAAACCCATTACGTAGAGCACCGGTACCTCGGTCACATATTTCACCTTGGTGTGCCACTGCAAAGCGACCGCCACTGCTGGCGGGATCATGACTATGTCAATTAATCCGGTCTGCAGACCGGTCAGTACGTTTGTCAATGACGAAGGATATGGCGTCAACTGCAACGCCTTCATTGCCTCAAAGCTGATCAGGTCGCCCTCTGGAAGCCAGACTTTCTTGCCTCTCAGGTCGTCATGACTACGTACCGGATCGTTTGACAAAACGACGGCAAAGCCACCACTTGCAAAGCCGAACGTAACGTACCCCAGGTCGTCGAATTCCTGAATTAGCGTCGAATCCATCTGCTCGCGAACGTAGTCCACTTCATCTTCGGATTCAAACACGAAAGGAAGGCCGTACATATTCAAATCCGGAAACTGGTTCTGGAAGTCTGTCGGTGAAAACGTACCTCCATGGAGCTGGCCGATTTTCATTTTCTGTAAAATTTTTGTTTCTGCACCCTGAGCGCCACCCCAGTAAAACTTTAGTGTTACGCGACCATCTGTCCTGGCCTTGATTTCATCCGCACCTGCCGTGAAATCCGTCGCCCACTGCGTACCTTGCGGCGCGAGCGTCGCAATCTTGATTTGCGTAGCAGCAAGCGCGCCGGCGCTGCTGACAAAAAACAGCACAAATGCCGCTAGTAACGCCTTCTTCATATTCATTCCGTTGCTCCGAGTTCGCAATACGTTCTTACGCATTCCATCGCGCAATTTCAAAAAATCGTGTGTCCAATTTCGCGAAACTGTCTTTCGCGTAACAACTAAAAATAATCGTCTGCACTTGCAAGCAATTCGGCCGCGTCACGTTGTGCAAGCACATTACTCAATGTCAGTCCCGGTACTTCCGGTTCTGCCGCCATGACTTCGTTCAGCAGGCGATCGTGCAACTCCCTTTCGTACAACGTACGCGCATAACCACGGGCAAATTCAACTTTAGCGCTGAGGTCCGTGCCATTGGTTAATTCGATCGCACGCTCAAAATACGCCCTGCCTTTTTCCATCTCGCCGCCGAGTGCGGGAGGCCTCAGAGTCGCGAGAACGCCCAGATACACATAGACGGCGCCAACATCCTCGTCGTCAGTTATCTCGATATAGCGGGTCAGGAGCGCCTCCATATTCGGTAGTGCAGCGATGGCAACGTAGTCGCCACTATGCGCGCGTATGTACGCCAGTGATGCGACGCCGTGCGCAAGAACAACATCCGCATGTTTGGTGCGCAAATCATCAAGGGTTGCAGTGAAGTCTTCGTATTGCATGCCAGGCCAGCTGCAAGACGCCACATAACTCTCGCAAATCGCTTTGGTGCTGTAGTTTCGAGCTCGTTCGGTCAGTCGTTTGGCGCGCTCAGGATCGTCTGCGAATACCGCACCATAGGAGGCATACAGCGTCGCTGCGGCGGCGTTAAGCATGGGGTCATCCGGACTACCCTCCAGCAGGCTATCAAGCAACAGCAGGTATGCCGGAGCGCCATCGCGGACAGTTTCGGGGTCATTTTGATTTTTGACGGCAAGCGACAGGTTGTCTGCAAATCCGCTCGCGGCATTCGACACCAACGCGGCGCAACCGGCGTTTAGCAGGCAAATGCCAAGCAGAACCAGGTGACCAAACCGCGCACTCATTCCATGCAATGTGCTCATGCCTCGAAAGACCCCGTTACGTCCGGATGGTTCAGGGTCGTACCCTAATAGATTCAATATACGGGACAAAAGTCCCGTATACGGTAAATCTTTAAATCTTTTCCTTGATTCGAGCGGCCTTGCCAGTGAGGCCTCGCAGATAGTAAAGCTTCGCCTGGCGAACATCGCCGCGACGCTTGACCTCAATTGCGCCCACCACCGGACTATGCGTCTGGAAGACGCGCTCTACGCCCTCACCGTGCGAGATCTTGCGTACTGTAAATGAGGAATTCAGGCCGCGATTGCGTTTGGCAATGACAACACCTTCGAACGCCTGCAGGCGCTCGCGAGTTCCTTCCCGGACTTTGACCTGTACGACCACCGTATCACCCGGTGAAAATTCCGGAATATCCTTCACCAGTTGTTCCTGTTCAATCGCTTCGATTATTTTGCTCATTTTTTTACCGCCTGCCAGCGTATACGCTGGTCAATTCTGTTCTGCCAAATATTCGTCGAGCAAACTTTTTTGCTCGTCACTCAAATTCAGTTTCGCTACCAGGTCGGGCCGCCTTTGAAAACTTCTTCCCAATGCCTGCTGGTAGCGCCACTTCGCAATGCGCGCGTGATTTCCGGACAAAAGAACTTCCGGCACGCGCTGTCCATCAATTTCCTCAGGCCTCGTATAATGCGGGTGGTCAAGCAAGCCCTGCATAAACGAGTCCTGTACAGCTGATTCCTCGTCACCGAGAACACCCGGCAACAGCCTCGCAACTGCATCAATCACAGCCATGGCTGCAATTTCCCCGCCACTCAATACAAAGTCTCCAAGTGACAGTTCTTCATCGATGCACGATGCTATTAATCGTTCATCGATCCCTTCATATCTGCCTGTCAGAAAAGTAACACCTGGCATTTCCGCCAATCGTAGTGCCGTTGCCTGATCAAACACTTTACCCTGCGGCGACAGGTACACCACAGGTGCGCCCGCTGACTGCTCAACCTTGGCAGCAGCCAGGGCCGACGCGGTTGGTTCAAACTTCATGACCATGCCGGGTCCGCCGCCGTAAGGCCTGTCATCGACCGTGCGATGGGTATCAGTAGCGTAATCCCGCGGATTCCAACACCTGATATCCAGCAGTCCTTTGTCGACCGCCCTGCCCACTACGCCATAATCGGCAACAGTACTTACCATTTCCGGGAATATTGTCACCACCTGCATATGCACGGCGTCAGTCCCATTCCCAGTCGACGCTGATAACGCCATTCGCGACATCAACATCTTTAATCACTTCATTTCTTACAAACGGGATCAGGATTTCCTGATCACCCTGCACAACCAGTACGTCATTCGCACCAGTCGCCAATAAATAGCTCACCTTGCCCAATACGCGGCCGCCAATGTGCACGACCTGCATTCCTTCCAGGTCAGCCCAGTAGTATTCACCGGACTTTAGTTCGGGCATATCATTCCTGGATATCCCGATCTCGGCGCCAACGTAGCTGGCAGCTGCATCCCGGTCGGTCACTCCTTCGAGGCGTACAACGACCGTCTTGCCGTGTGGCTTTCCTTCCTCGATCCGCACCGGTTGCCAGTCTCCATCCCGTTCCAGAAGCCAGTTTCTGTGCGTCAGAATTGCTTCCCTTGGTTCGGTATAGGAATGCACCTTGAACCATCCTTTGACGCCGAACAGTCCGGACACATGTCCAAGGATTACCGGGTTTTTGTCTGTCTGCGCCACATCAGTGTTGCGGGTCCGCATGCAAGCCATGCAGCGGAAAAGGCTACCCGGCGGAAACAGTCTTCCGCTGTGCCTTCAATAGCGAGGCCACGCGATCCGATGGTTTGGCCCCCTGGCCAATCCAGTGGTCAACACGATCGAGGTCGATACGAATATTCTCCTCGTTTTCCTTGCCAAGCGGGTTGAAAAACCCGAGGCGCTCGATATACCGGCCGTCCCGACGATTGCGACTGTCGGTAACCACCAAATGATAAAAAGGACGTTTT
>JBLHLN010000066.1:0-9505 GCA_047620565.1 Woeseiaceae bacterium | reverse complement strand
ATAAGCAACAGCCCGGCGAGATTTCTCGCGGCGCCGCAAAATACTTCGTTCAATCTCGTCAGATGGGTCAGAACCCGACGCATACTCACTCCTTCGGAGTTTTTGTTGTTCTGCAGCGGTTATTCTGAAATGGCGTTTTCAATGAGCTGCATGACACCGTCGCTATCGACCCTGGTGGTTATGGTCGCTAACGGAAGTCCAAACCATGGGCCCGGTTGACTATAGTGCATCTCTTTTGCGGCGATGACATCGCCGATGCTGATACCGTCAGTCACTACCCGAATCGCACGTTCCTCGGTCTCGAAAAGTGACGGATCGACGACGTATGCCATGGCAGTTGGATCGTGGTTGTAGAAACCTTCGGTTACGCCGCCTGAACGATAGAAATCGCGGTAAAAACGACTAATGTCGTGAATAAATGCGCCTTTGCTGCCGGCATTGCTGCGAAGTCGTTCCAGCCATTCGTCTGTCACACGGACCTGTCGAGTGGTATCTCCGGGTACCAGGACAACATCCCAGTCGGTGCCCAGTACGATGTCCGCCGCATGCGCGTCGCCGAGGATATTCGCTGACGCCACCGGGGATACATTGCCCATCACTTGTAATACGCCGCCCATTGCCACGACCTGTTTGACGTTCTTCGGCAAATCCGGCTCGAGTGCCAGGGCCAGTGCGATGTTGGTCATCGGTCCGAGAACGACCAGGGTAATTTCCCCTGGGTTCGCCATAACGGTCCTGACAATGAATTCCGCCGCAGTCTCCTCGATGGGCTTTTTGTTCGAAGCTGGCAAATAAATTTCGCCGAAGCCGTCTTTGCCATGCACGAAGTCCGGCGTAGGCAGTTTCGGTGAATAGAGTGGCTTGATCGCGCCCTCGGCGACCGGTACGTCGGCACCGACAATATCCAGTAATCGCAACGCATTGAGTGTCGCCAGTGGCGTTTCAACATTGCCGAAAATTGTGGTCAGCCCAACGACTTCGAGCTCAGGCGATGCAAAGGCAAAGACTACGGCGAGGGCATCATCGACTCCCGGATCGGTGTCGATCAGCACTTTTTCGGCTGCATTCGCTGCACTGAAAAAGCAGATGACGGTGGCCAGCAGGTATACGTCGATTCTTCTTATCATTGTTATATGCAACACCAGGAAGCCTGAATCAGCAGGATTGTCATTGTAACGCGAATTTCGCTTCGCGAGCCGTGGTAACGATTGTATGATCTGCCAGCTCAACGTGTGATTGGCCAGATTAATAAGGGTGAATATTCAGATTGTTTAAAGATGCACATGACCTGGAAGTGACCTGTGCCAGCGACGCCGCCATGCAGGCGTATTTGTCCGGCATTGAGTGCTCCCTGCGCTTTGACGGGCCGGCCGTTGATGAGTTCGCTGAAGCCGTTTCTCTTGACGAGGAGTTTGCGCTGGCGCATGCGGCGTTGGGACGGCAACTATTCATTCACGGTCGCGGTGAAGAATGTTCGGCGCACCTGGATGCTGCACTTTCACTAAAAGAGAGCGTCACGCAAAGAGAACAGGATGCGATTGGTGTTATTGAGCGCGCCGCACGATTTGATCCGCAGGCGATGGCATTGGCGTACGCCCATGTTGCGACTTACCCGCAGGACATTTACGTACTTGCACACCTGCTGGGGCCGTTCGGCATGTTGGCCTTTTCAGGAATAACAGATTTTTGTGCCAGGAATATTGCGTTGCTGGAAGAGACCCGATCGTCATATCCGGTTGATAGCTGGTGGCACGCAGCAAATCGAGGCTTCTTCGCAGCTGAGCAAGGCAATTTGTCGCTGGCACGAAAGGAGTGTGAGCTCGCCTGGTCACTCAGTGAAAATGGCAATAGCGCACACGCAATGGCGCACATGCACTTCGAAGCGGACGCTTTGGATGAGGGCAGGGAGTTCATTGCCGATTGGGCGTCAAAATATGGTTCGCAATCAGACATGCGTCATCACCTCATGTGGCACACCTCACTAATCGACATGGAGAGTGGTGCCGATATTGAGCAGATCGCAACGCTGTACGACCGGGAGCTCGACCCCAACGTCAACGATCCGACGCCGCTGGAAACCTTGTGCGACAACGCATCGTTTCTGTGGCGTTGTCTCCTGGCGGGCAAGAAAATGCCGGCCGCCGTCAGTGAGGAATTATTAGCGTACGCTGAAACGCATTTCAGTCACATTGGTTTCGCATTTGCCGATGTACATCGCGCAATGGCAACAGCATTACATCCGGACAAGAACAAACACAGTGAATTTGTTTCTGCATTGGCAGACGTATCCAGGCGCAGCGGCACACGGGTGGCAGAATGTGTTTGCCTTTTTGCCGAAGCATTCGGTGCGTTCGTCAATGAATCTTACGATGAAGTCGTTGCGATCCTGGAACCGATTGCAACGGACAGCGTGTTGATCGGTGGCAGCAACCCGCAGCGCAGAATAATTGAAGAGACTTTAGTCGAAGCTTGTAAGCGCTCCGGTCAAACTGACAAAGCCGCTGACATTCTTCGAAGTCGCAACAATTCGGCCCACACATGAGCACGCCCGACCACAAAATGGGTCTTGAAGGAGAGTTCAGCGAATCGGAACTGCCGTTGCTGGTCCGGCGCGCGGGCATGGCGGAATGGGACGACGGCGTGGTTCGGATACTGGACCGACGAGAACTGCCATTGGCGGAAAAATATATTGAGTGCCGCAGCGTAGAAGATGTCGCCACTGCGATCGAAGAAATGGCAATACAAGGCGCGTTCTCGCTGGCAATTGCGGCTGGCTACGGTCTCGCACTTGCGGCGCGCGACGGTAGCAATAGTTTAGATAATCTGCGTTCGGCTGCGGCGCGCCTCGCAGGAACGCGCCCAACCGGTCTCGCATTGCAACGGATGCTGGATGCGTGCCTGGCGAAAGCAGAATCAGCCGTTGTTGCGGGCGAGGATCCCATCAAGGCAATTATTACTACTGTTGATATTGCAGCGGCAACACTCGCACGCCAGGGCTGGAAAACCGGACAACGAGCGGCGGCGCTTCTTGAAGATGGCATGAGCATCCTGACGCACTGTTTTCCCGATCGCTCCTATGTTTATTTATTGATGGAGGCGGCTAAAGCAGGTAAGAAACTGCACGTTATTGCCAGCGAGACACGCCCGTACCTGCAGGGTGCCCGGTTAACTTCGTATTGCGCGTTACAGGCCGGTTTCAGGGCCAGCGTGATCACAGATGGCATGGGTGCATCTCTGATGCGACGCGGCGATATTGATGCATTTGTAACGGCGGCAGACAGGGTGTGTATGGACGGTACAGTTTGCAACAAGATTGGCACCTACCAACATGCGCTGGCGGCGATGGCACATGAAATACCTTATTACACATTGCGTCAAAGCGGACCCGACAGGGAAAGTGCAAGTGAGGCAGACGTCGAAATTGAATATCGTCCCGGTGACGAACTCTTGTACTGTGGCGGTGCGAGAACTGCGCCGCAGGGAGTCGAAGGCATTTACCCGGCATTTGATTGCACGCCGGCAGACTTCATAAGCGCAATCGTCACAGATCGTGGTGTTTTTGAACCTTCAAATATCAGCAGTTATTTTGATACTGAACCCTTTGTCACGGATGCGATCCTGTGACGATCCCTTTTTTTAATGAAGGACATTGATAATGCCGGCAGTCTGGCCCGATAGATCCGAATTACCCGACCCCAATACTGCCGATCGTGCAGCGTACCGGGCCGTGCGTTGTTTACCGGGTGAGATAGCACCGAATGTGCTAGTGCCGGGCGATCCGGCGCGTGCGGCACGCATCGCCAATGAGTGGCTGAGCGACGCAAAGCTGGTCATGGTGCAGCGAGAATTCCATTCATATACAGGGACTTACGAGGGCGTGCCCGTGTCCGTGATTTCCACAGGCGTAGGTAGTCCCAGCGCGGCAATGGTCATGCAGGACCTTGGCAAGCTTGGCTGCGACGTGGTCATTCGAGTGGGAACGGCTGGCTCATGCGTTAAAGAGGTGAGGCCTGGCGACAATGTCATTGGTACCGCGGCGGTCAGGGACGAGGGTCTCACCCGCAAATTCATTCCGGAGATCTACCCGGCCGTTGCCAACCTCGAAGTTACCAATGCGCTCTGCGCGGCGGGAGCGAACCAGGAAACCGACGTGCATGCGGGAGTGGTTCATACCTCGGATTCGTTTCGCAGCCCTGCTCTCGAGAAAGATATCGAAATCTCAATCTATGCGGGCGTGCTGGCGTTTGAAATGGAGGCCGCAACGGTGCTTACCATCGCAGCGTTGAACAAAATTCGGGCGGGCTGCATCTTCAGCATTGACGGCTATGTGACCCATGTCGCCGGCGGCAATGTAGTTCCCGACGTGGAAGCACGAAATCAGGGTATAAAGAGCGCTATCCGTTCGGCTTTGGATGCCATTGTGAGCCTGGCAAAAAAATGACGATTTTACTGGCAAAGCAGCGACAGCAAGTCGCGGATACGGCGCTTGCGTTGTTGAAAACGGGTTTGGTAGTTAACACATCAGGCAACGTCAGCGTGCGTGTCGACGATCACATTGTCATTACGCCAAGTGGCTGTTCCTACGAAAGTCTCGCGGCAGAAGATGTCGTGATTCTCGACCTCGACGGTAACCCGGTTGACGGAGATCTGTTGTCGTCATCAGAAACGCCATTGCATCTTTCAATTTATGCGTCCGACGGCAGTATTCGGGCAATTGTGCACACGCATTCTGTTTACGCGACTGCCGTGTCTACGCTGGTTAAGGAATTACCCGCTATTCACTACCAGATTGCAGACCTGGGCGGCCCTGTTCCGGTGGCGCCGTACAAAACTTTTGGTACTCCTGAGCTGGCAGCGTCAGTGACGGACGCGATTCGCGGCCGTGCAGCGGCATTGATGCAAAATCACGGGTCAGTAACGGTCGCAGACACCGTTGAGCAGGCATTGAGCCGAACAGTAACGCTTGAGTGGTTGTCCCGCGTTTATCTTATTGCCGCGCAGTCCGGGTCACCTTCGCTGATCGACGACGACGAGCTTGCGCGGGTTAAAGAACAGCAGAGAAAATTCGGTGACGAGCAAAAACGGCGTGTCGCGGCGAGGACATCGGCGAGCTGTTGCGGCGACGATGATTCTGGAGAAGCTGCTTAGGAAAATTCAGCGATTGCTCGCTCCGCAACCGACTCACCCCATTCCTGCACAAAATGACCCGCGTCCGCAATTTCCATGGGCGGCGGGCAATTGCGTATCGACTTGCGCAGGTGGTGCATGACAGCCGGCCCCAGCACCGGATCCCGCATGCCGATAGCCATGAAGCTTTGTCCCTGCCATTCGTTCTCCCACCAGGTGCGTGCCTTTCGGGATAACTCCGCGCCCGGCGCATCAGGATTGTCGGGAACCATATCGGGGAAACGTCGCACACCGGCCTTGAATGAAATATCCGGAAACGGTGCGGAGTAGGCAGCAGCTTCCGCGGCGCTGAGGACCGGCGTGCCGCGCTGAATCAGCGGTGCAGGATCGAGGTCCGGATTACTCCGCGCATATTCTCGCCAGCCGAGGAAACCATCGGTGAGGGGAACGTCCCCGGTTCCCAGGGCGGTATTCATGACGAGTAGCGCCGAAAAACGCTCTGGCATGCTCATCGGCAAAGTCAGACCAAGCAGGCCACCCCAATCCTGGCAAACCAGGCGAATATTTTGCAGGTCCAGCCTGTCAATGAAATTCAGCAGCATGTCGCGGTGAAAATCGAAGGTATATAAGGCGTCTTCGTCCGGTTTGTCCGAGCGGCCAAAGCCAACAAAATCAGGCGCAACGACCCGATGGCCAGCCGCAACGAAGAGCGGAATCATTTTTCGATAAAGATAGCTCCAGGTTGGCTCGCCGTGCAGGCACAGCCAGGTTACGTCGGCATCAGATGGTCCCTCATTGATATAGTGCACGCGACAATCTGTGATTCCAGCCAGGTCGTCGAGATAGTTTGGCGCAAACGGATAATTGGGAAGGTCAGCAAAGCGTTCGTCCGGCGTCCTTAATACCTGCATGTTTTTCTCCTTATCCGTTCGCGTCGAAGCGTCTATTCTGATGCATGCGCCGTGGGATAGCGAAATACACATGAAAATCTATTTTACCGGGGTTAATCTGAATCTGACCATTGGTCAGATACAAACCAACCCACACAATTAATTATAAATTTTTCTCGGGAAAACATATCAATGCCACGCATGACCCCTAGCGAAGCACTCGTTGAAACCATGGCCACCCACGGTGTTACCGATATTTTCGGCATCATGGGATCAGCATTCATGGATGCCATGGACATATTTGAACCCGCCGGCATTCGCTTTATTCCCGTCGTACACGAACAGGGCGCCGCGCACATGGCCGACGGCTATTCCCGCGTCAGCGGTCGACATGGTGTCTGCACCGGTCAAAATGGTCCCGGGATCAGCAACTGTGTTACCGGCATTGCCGCAGCATACTGGGCGCATTCTCCTGTTGTCCTGGTGTCACCGGAGTCGGGCACGATGGGCATGGGACATGGTGGCTTTCAGGAAGTCAATCAGCTGCCCATGTTTCAGGAGATAACGAAGTACCAGGCGCATTTGAACAACCCGAATCGTATGGCCGAATTCACGGCGCGCTGTTTCGATCGTGCGTTGTCAGAGTTGGGACCAACTCAACTCAACATCCCAAGGGATTTGTTTTATGGCGATATCAATGTTGAGATTCCCGCGCCGTCATTCCTGGATCGCGGACCCGGAGGTGACAAGTCTCTCAATGAAGCGGCCGAATTGCTGGCAAACGCAAAATTTCCAGTAATCATTTCCGGCGGTGGTGTCGTCAATGCAGACGCAGTAGAGGAATGCCAGGCTTTGGCGGAGCGTCTCGGCGCCCCCGTTGTCAACAGCTACCTGCACAACGACTCATTTCCGGCCAGTCACCCGTTGTGGTGCGGCCCACTTGGCTACCAGGGATCAAAAGCGGCAATGACTCTGATAAAACAGGCAGATGTGGTGCTTGCGCTCGGCACGCGGCTGGGTCCTTTCGGTACGTTGCCACAACACGATATGGACTACTGGCCGGCCGCTGCAAAGATTATCCAGGTCGATGCGGATCACAAAATGCTGGGATTGGTAAAAAAGATCTCTGTGGGCATTTGTGGAGATGCGAAGGCAAGCACGATTGCGTTGTTGGCGAGACTCACAGACAAGAAGATCTCCTGCGACGAGAACAAGACAGAGCGCGCCGCAAAAATCGATGCTGCGAAAAAATCCTGGGAAGCGGAGCTCGACGAATGGATTCACGAGAAGGATAAATTCAGCCTCGAAGCCATAAAGGAAGCGGGCGAGGGCTTCTTGCACCCGCGGCAGGTGCTTCGGGAACTGGAGAAAGCGATGCCGGCCGATAGCATGGTGTCGACGGATATAGGCAATATTAATTCAGTAGCAAACAGTTATCTGCGCTTTGAAAAACCTCGCAGTTTTTTTGCCGCGATGAGTTTTGGAAATTGCGGTTACGCTTTTCCAACAATTATTGGCGCGAAAGTGGCGGCACCGGAACGACCCGCCATCTCTTACGCTGGTGACGGTGCATGGGGTATGAGCCTGGGCGAAACAATGACCTGTGTCCGTGAGAATATTCCGGTAACGGCGGTGGTATTCAACAATGGACAATGGGGTGCAGAGAAAAAGAACCAGGTAGATTTTTACGACCGCCGGTTTGTCGCAGGCGAACTCGAAAATCAGAGCTTCGCCGGCATTGCCCGTGCAATGGGTGCCGAGGGCGTAACAGTCGATAGTTTGGGCGACGTTGGTGCAGCGTTGGCGAGCGCCGTCGATGCGCAGATGAATGATGGTAAGACGACAATCGTCGAAATCATGTGCACACAAGAACTTGGCGATCCATTCCGCAAGGACGCATTGTCGAAGCCGATACGATATCTCGACAAATACAAGAATTACGTCTGAGCCGCATCGTTCTCATGCCGAACGAACAGAAATTTGAATGTCCGGCCTGGTTGATCGCTCGGGCGCAGCAAGTGCCGCCGGTTCGGACTGCCGTTATCGGCGCCGGAGCAGAGCTGGTGCTGCAAGGGGTGAAAAGCGCAACAGAAGCATCTTTGATTGAACCTGTTCTGGTCGGTAGCGAATCCGAGATCAGGGAAGCGGCAGCAGGAATTGGCTGGGATATTGCTGATATCGAAATTCATGCGGCAGATGAAGATACGGCCGCGGTCGGCGTGTCACTGGCGCGCGAAGGACGCGTGGCAGCACTAATGAAGGGCAACGTTCGCACTGCCGAACTGATGCGCGCCGCCGTTGATCGGACCCGCGGTATTCGTAGCAAGAGGCGCCCCAGCCACATTTTTCACATGACTGCGCCAGGCCACGACAAATCGCTATGCATAACTGACGCCGTTATTAATGTGCTACCCAAAGTGCGGCAAAAACTTGAGATTGCTGCCAATGCTGTAGATCTGATGCACGCTCTTGGCAATGACAAACCGAATGTCGCGTTGCTTTCAGCGACCGAGGTGCCGACAGCTCAAATGCCGTCCAGCATTGATGCACAGGAAATCGCAGCGCGAGCGGCTGCTGGCGAGATAGTGGATGCAAACGTTGCCGGGCCAATGGCGCTTGATGTTGCAGTTTCGAGCAGCGCTGCGGAGATCAAAGGTGTTACCAACTCTGTAGCGGGAAACGCGGATGTGTTGTTGGTGCCAAACATCGAGGCTGGCAATATCTTGTTCAAACAAATGGTTCACTTTATGAGCGCTACTGCCGCGGGAATCGTCGTCGGTCTGACCGTGCCAATTGCGCTCACGTCCCGATCCGACCCGCCGGAAGCGCGACTTGCATCCGCAGCACTCGCATCAATTTATGCTGGTCACTGTGATCTCACCTGAAGGAGTTGAATCCATGAACTGTCGACTATTTGCCCTGTTTACTGCTGCCGTTCTGGCGACCGGATGCCAGGGGCCGGAGTCCGAAGCCGATCAGGAATCTGGCGCAGCGGACATCATTTTCATTGGCGATCACATTATTACCCTGGACGAGGCCGCGCCTGATGCTGAGGCGGTGGCGGTTGCGGGCCAGCAGATTGTCGCAGTGGGCAGTATCGACGAAGTGCTTCAATTCAGGACCGAGGCAACACGGGTAATCGAACTCGGCGAGCGCGCACTGATTCCGGGATTTATCGATGCACACGGTCACATGCCATCCGTCGGCAGACAATTGGAATTGATCGATGTCTCGTCTCCACCGGTCGGCAAGATCGAAAACATCGACGACATAGTCGCAGCGGTCAAGGCGCGGATCGAGTCGGAGAATATTGCCCCGGGAACCTGGGTAATCGGTCGCGGGTACGACGATTCTCTTCTTGCAGAAGGTCGCCATCCGAACCGGGATGATCTCGACAAAGCATCAATGGAGCATCCAATCTCGCTAACACATGTTTCCGGTCATTTGCTGGCAGTCAATTCGCTCGCGCTGGAAACACAAAATGTTGG